>JASFOZ010000011.1:0-21649 GCA_050116255.1 Desulfarculaceae bacterium | reverse complement strand
CTATAGCGTATGTTTGTGGCTGGTCCTGCAATCGCCTGGCTTCTTTTCGCATCTTTTCCGCGCTCAAAGATTTCATAGCGCCTTAAATAAAAAACCTGCCTGCCCAAAACCTTACAATGCCAACAAAGTGTTTGATATAATTGTCTAATGGGCCCTCTGGGGTATGCAGCAAATATTTGTCGTCACAATTTGTTTGCGAGCACAAAATAATGTGAGCCTGCAAGATAGAAATGGCGGTGTGTATTTCTAGGCGATTTGGGCCTGGTCAATAAAACTATATGTACTGATCGTGAATAATAAGATTGTTGCGTAGATTATAAATGGCAAGGAGCTAATTTATTTATAAAATAAAGGCAAGACATTTGCAAAAAGAAACGTTTCGTAAATAAGTAGAGTGTATAATAAAGATTATGGTAAGATTGAATACATTATTTTTATGCCTTGGCTTTGGGCGATGAGCCTTTAAATTACAGGGCACCAAAATATCGACGTATGCACAAGAATACTTGCAAAGATTTGCTTAAATATAGGTTGTTTACTTAGAATATTTAGGTAGGGTCATGACAGACGAATCACAAAAGTTCAAGCCGCCAGACCCATTTAATACCAGTAATAGTAGATTGTTACAGCCCGGGCATGTGGCCCAGGTGGATGGTGAAACCTATACTGCGGCGACCGTTGGCATGGCCAAGGTCTCCATGGAGTTGATAGATTCGCAGCGTCCTTTGCCGGTCGACCTTTACCTTCCATTTTGGTATGGCCACAAAGACACCAGAATGCGGCTTGTCTTTAAAAGAGGAGACTGGCCCGATCCCAAGCAGATTGAGGACGCAAAAAAAATGGGTTTAAGCTCGTTCTTTTGCCCGGAAGACCAACATTCAGATCTTTTGGATTATGTGTCCTTACAAACACGCGGCCTGGTGGCTGATGAGACCATATCACCGGATCAAAAATGCCGTATTCTTTATGATAGCGCTTTATTCATCATTGAAAACGCCTTTCATAAAAATGAAAAGCTAGGAGTAAATCTTGAAAAAGGCCTGGAGTATTCAGATACTTTTTCTCAGGCCATTCATCACAATCCCCAGGTTCTTGACGGCCTGGCGGACATGTTGGTTATTGATTACGACCTTTACACGCATTCAGTGAATGTATGTTTGTTGGCGATAGCTTTTGGCAATTTTTTGGGTTTACCGCAAAGCCAATTGCAGGTTCTGGGAGTGGGGGCCTTGTATCACGATATCGGAAAGAGAAAAATATCTCCTTCCATTTTGACAAAGCCGGGGGCTCTGAATGAGGAGGAATGGGCTGAGATGCGCCAGCATCCTGTATACGGCTACGAGGAATTGAAGGATCACGCAATCCTTCCCCCGGAAGCCGCCTTGTTGGCTCAAAGGCATCACGAAAATCTTGACGGAAGCGGTTATCCCCTGGGACTGAGGGACGGGGAAATAGATCAATTTACCCGCATTTTAAGGATTGTGGACGCCTATGACGCCATCACCTCAGAAAGGTGTTACAAGAACGCCTTGCAGCCTTTGGATGCGGTTCAGTTGATGGTGGTCGAAATGAAAGAAATGATCTGCGTTGATCATCTAAAACATTTCCTGGGTTTCATGGCTTCTATCGCCCGGCAGAAAAGGGAGCGCAAGGAAGCATGGAACTTACCCCCAACCCTTCTAAGCGGAGGCGCCTCCAAATAGTTCTTTCAGATATTCAAGCCGGTGCAAGTTAGAACGGAATTATTGACGTTAATTCAAACCCTTGCCAAATTGTGGTTGCATCGGAGCCGGGACTTCCCTATACAGCGCCCTAATACCGGCATTTTCAAGGGCTTACCGTGAAGCCCGCCCGGACAAGTGCTTTTCCACTCCGTCCCCAGGCATTAAGCTCCAAGTTGTGCCGTCCGGGTCGTAACCTGATGCGGACGCTGAGGGGGCTGTTTCCCGGAGGCAGCTTTTGCCCGTTTAGACGCCAGTCGGCTCCGGATACCGCAAAATTGGACCGGGCCTGACAGGTTAAAACCTGAAGCCCTGGGGGCAGGTCCGGGTCAAGGGCAAAACGGGCCCCATTACATGGCGTAATCAGTTCCAGCCGCTGGGGGGCGGATATGACCGGGGCAGTGCCTAAGCCGGCTCTTTCAAGGTCTGCCTCAGCCTGGTCGCTTTTAAAAACCGCAGGCAGCGAGGAGGCGGCTGGCTGGGACCTAGATGGTCTAGGATTGTTGCGGTTGAGCAAAAGCATGGCCTGGTGCCAGAGCGGGCCGGCGCCGGTCAAACCGCTGATTCCCGGCATGGGCCGTCCTTCGAAATTACCCACCCAAACCCCCACCGTGTATGCCCGGGTATAGCCCACACACCAGTTGTCCCGATGGTGCTGGGAGGTGCCGGTCTTGACCGCTGCGGCAAAGGGAAGCTCCAACAGGCTGTGGCGGCCGAATCCGAGGGCGCGGGCCGAGTCATCAGCCAGGGCCTGGCCTATCAGGTGGCAGGCCGAACGGCTCAACACCCGCTGGCTTTTGGCGGCCTTTTGTCCCCTCCATAGCCTGGCCGGCAACCAAACGCCCTTCCGGGCCAGGGCGGCATAGGCAGTGGTAAGCTCCAACAGGCTGACTTCGCCATTGCCCAAGGCCAGGCCAAGGCCGTAGTGGCCCGCGCTCCGGGGCAGGCCGAAGCCAAGCTGCCGCAGCCTGGCCAAAAAAACCTGGGGCCCGATCTCCTGCGACAAACGCAGGGCGGGAAGATTCAGAGAGCTGGCCAGGGCCACCCGCAGGCTGACCTGGCCCCTATGTTTATGGTCATAATCCACCGGCCGGAAAATGCCGCCGGCGACATTCAGCCCCAGGGGTTCGTCCGCTAAACGGTCGTTTAAAGTCCGGCCCTGCTCCAGGGCCAGGGCGTAGAGAAAAGGCTTCAGGGTGCTGCCCGGCTGACGCAGGGCCAACACCCCGTCCACCTGCCCAGAGGCGGGGTTGTTGAAGTCCGTGGAGCCCACCCAGGCCAGCACCGCTCCATCCTGGTTACGCAGCACCAAGACCGCGGCCTGATGGATTCTTTGCTCTTGGCCGCTGGCACAGGCCTGTTTCACCAGCCGGGAAAGGAGTATCTGCAGGTGGGAGTTAATATAGGTGTGAACCAGTGACGCCGCCTTTAGAGGCAGCCTCTTTTTGAGCGCGTATGCGAAATGGGGGGCCAGGGCCTGTTCCGGGACCGGGGAAAATTGCAGCGGGCAGGACAGGGACCTGAAGAGTTCCGGTCTGCTCAGGGTCCCCTGCGCGGCCATGGCCCTAAGAATGCGGTTTCGCCGCGCCAGGAGGCGCGGACGGTACTTGGCCCGCAAAAGACGGCTGGGGTCCTGGGGCAGGGCCAAGAGCAAGGCTGCCTCGTGGGCGGCGAGGCGGTCAGGGTCTTTATTAAAGAGGATTCTGGAGGCCGCGCCCAGGCCCACCAGAGGACCTCCGAATGGAGCCCGGTTCAGGTATTGGCATAAAATCTCCGCCTTGCTCAGGTTGATCTCCAGCCAAAGCGCATGAATCATCTCTTTGAGTTTAGCGCCCCAAGTGCGCGGAGCGGGATCAAGCAGGCGGGCAAGCTGCATGGTCAGGGTGGAGCCGCCGGATACGATCCGGCCCGCCTTAAGGGCCTGCCCGGCGGCCCGGATCAGAGCCAGGGGATCTACGCCCAGGTGCTGGAAAAAGCGGCGGTCCTCAGCGGCGATGGCGGCATCCCGCACCACCGGGGGTATCTGGTCTGCTTTGATCCAGGGGCCCGAGCGCTGCTGGGGATGGTTGAGCTGGCCCAAGGGGCGTCCCTCTGCGCTCAAAATGAGGTGGTCGCATTTCAAGCCATAACCCTGCGCCGGCAGCCAGGAAGGCTGCACCACTGCCGCCCAGGCCAAAGCCAGTAAAAAGGCAATTGCCGCGCTAAGCAGCCCCAGCTTTCTCATTTCACCTCGATCTTTTCCGCCGCCGTGGCGCCGAAGACCTCTGGCGCGTACATTTCCTCTGCCTGGCCCGGGCGCAGGTTGAATGTCCCTCTGGCTATCGCCCTTAACCTCAGACGGTGAGTGTAGACTCCGGGGCGCAGCCGGGGCGAGTACAGGACAAGCTCCGAGCGGCGTTGTTCCCGCCATTGCCAGGGCCCGGACCAATCCTTGGGACCGGAGATGGGATAAGCAGGCTCCAGCCCGGCGGGATAAGGAACCCGTACCAGTACATGGTGGCGGGTGTGGGGTGTGGCCAGGGTGATTACCTGCTCCACCTCTTGCCCCAGGCGCCAGGGTCCCTGGCCACTGCCCTCAGGGGACTGGAAGAACCGGGACAAGGTCAGACCGGCATTTACCGGCTCCTGCGGGGGCGATCCCGGCGCGTAGCTGAGGCGGGCGGACCAATAGAGCCTGCCCGAACCGGCGGCGCTCAGGCGCAGTTTCTGATCCCGCCCCGCGTCCAAAAGGTTACGCACCACCTCCACGGTCACAGGCGGGTTGGTGATCTCCTCAAACCGGTGCTTTAGCAGTCTGCGTCCGTCCAGAACCACATCGGCTTCCAGGTCCAGGCGGCTCTCAGCCGGGGCCAGAAAGGCCGCCAGTCCCCAGAGGCCAAACACCGCATCCTGGGTGGACAACATCGGCCTGCTGCCCAGTTCCCGGGCCACCCAGCGCGCCAGGGCGTCTAAACGGGGGTATTCCGGCTGAAAGCGGCTCAAGGCCCAGAGGGCCAGGGCATTGCCGCGAAGGGTGGAGCCCATCACCGCCTTGAATCCGCCGGGATCAATAGCGGCAAAGTGGAGGTGTTCGGCGCTCACCTCAGCCGTGGTCTCCAACTGAGTCACCAAGGTGTTCATGATGGTTTTTTGACCTAAAGCGCCGGCGGCCTGCATCAGGGCGGCCAAGCCAAAGGGGCTCAATCCCTGTAAGCGGCCCAGGGCGTTCTCCAGATAAGACCCTGTTTCCCGCCCCTGTAGGGTGAGGGCCCAGATGACCATGCACTCTGTAATCCTGGCGCCCAGGTCCGTGGCCCGGGGGGCCTTGGCCCGGCGCAGGTGCCGCTCCAAATAGTCAGTGGCACTTTTGAGCATGCCTTGAGGTGGAATAAAGCCCGCCTCTTTCATCTGGGCGGCGGCCACCAAAACATAGGCGGTAAGGAACGTGTCGGCGCGGCCGCTGCGAGGCCAGAAAGTAAATCCTCCTCCCGGGGTTTGAAAATCAGCCATCATGCCTTGCAGGGCGGCCAAATGCCTGCGGTCGTCAGAGCCGCCCGGCAGCCCCAGCAACCAGCCCTGGGTAATTCGCAGGGCCCGGGCGGCGCTCCGGGAAATCTGCTGTTCCAGGCAATCCCAGGGATAACCCAGGAGCATCTCCGCCGGCCGGGCCAGGCGGGAGGCCAAAGAGGGCGACAGATTCAGTTTCAATCCCCCCCGCCCAGGCTGGGCGTCGCCCGGCAGCCTAAGGGCTATTTCCCGGCTTTGTCCCTCAGGGGTTGCCTTGGTCACGCCGGCGGTGGCCTGGGTCTGGAGCTGGGTCAGGGGGAGCACCGGCAGGGTGAAGCGGGCGGCGTCAGTGAAAGCGCCCATCTCGGCCTCTACGGTCACAGAGGCCTTGCCCGGACTTCCGGCCTTGACCATAAAGCCCACGGCCCTGGTCTCGCCCGGGGCCAGGGTTATCTCGGCCTGATCCGGTCCGGTAAGGGTGAGCCCTTGGGTCTGGGCCCGAGCTGAGATGGTGCCGGGCTTTTCCCCCAAGTTTTGCACCAATACTGAGGCATTGAATATGTCTCCAGTGGAAGCGAAACGGGGCAGGGCGGAAAGGAGCTGCAAGGGCTGGCTGGCGATGATATTTGCCTGCCCCAGGCCCAAGCCGCCCTTTTTATCCGCAGCCACCGCCACCACCCGGTAAGAGGTGAGGCTGTCCGGCAGGCTGAACCTGGCCGTGTATTTTCCCTGAGGGCCGGTCCGGGCCTGGGCCAGCCAGAATACCGCTGGATGGAATTTTTGACGCAGGCTCGGTCCGGCGCCGCCACCGCCTGCCGGGCTTTCCCCCTTGAGCGCGGACAACACCCGGCCGATCACCTCGGTGCGGCTGTCGGCATTCAATATCGCCAGGGGCTGCAAGCGGGCAAAGGCAGGCCTGGGGTCGTAGGAGGTGCGCCCGCCTGCGGCGCTGAGCACCCTCTCATCCACCGCCAGGATGGTCGCCTGGCCGGAAGCGGGTTTGCCCTGCCGGGTCAGGGCCAGATCCACCTCCACCTGGGCGCCGGGCCGGACCTTTAATTGCCGGGGCTTGACCTCCACCTCCAGGCCCGGGTCAGGCCCTTCCACCTTTACAGCCGCATAGCCTATGCGCATCTGGGGCCTGCCCAGGTCCGGCCCGCCCGGCCGAGGCGAGCCCATCCGGCCCCGCACCAACAGAACTCCCACATAAACGCCGGGAGCATCATCCTGGCCCAGGGGCACCTCCACCACCGGTGCCGGGCCCTCCACCCGGCGCACCAGGGTCCGGCGCACCCCCAGGCGTTCCACGGTTATCAGGGCCGTGGCCTGGGCAAAGGGGTTCTTCAGCATCAAGCGCAGGCTCTGTCCGGCCTTGACCTGCTTGTCCGAGGCCACCATCTCCAAGCGGTGATCGTCAAACCGGCGCCAGCCGCTTACGCCTTGGCCGCTGACCCACAGGTAGGTCCCGGACCGGGCCAGACGCCCCTTTTGGTCCTGGGCCTCGGCCACGATCACATAGGTGCCGCTTTGACTGGGGGTGAATTCAGTGTCAGCCTGGTCCTTTTCCATATCCAGGCTGGTTTCCCAGACCTTTTCCCGGCGGGCCCGGCCCAGGTAACGGTAAAAACCGCCGGGCCCTTTTTCACGCACCGTCTCCCAATATTGGCGGAAGGCTGTCACCTTGACCGGCCCTGCCGTTGCCGGGCGGTCATCCCAAGTGGCTGCGGCCAGGCTGATTTTGGCCGGCGCGCCCACCGTGGTGAGCAGCGGGGTTTTGATGCCCAGGTATATCTCCGCCGGATGCACCCGCACCCTGGCCCGGGCCGAAACCGCGCGTTGGGAGGGGTCCTTCACCTGGGCCTCCAAAGACAGGCTCAGGGGCAGGCCCGCCATCAGCTGGGCAGGGGGCAGGGTCAGGCTGGTCTTTCCCTCCGCATCCAGGGAGGCCTCCAAAGTGGCCAGCTTACGGGCCGGGCGGGGCTCGTCTCCGGGCAGAGGCACGGGACCGACCACATAGCCCTTTAGCTTGGACAGGGAAAAATGGTCCCGGAGCTGGCGCACAACCACTTCGGCCTTGGCTCCGGCCAGAGGGGTGCCGAACATATAACGGGCCTGCAAAAGGGCCGGTCCTTGGGGTACGGCCCCCACCTGCTCTGGGGGAGGGGTAAGCTCCACTTTAAAGTCAGGCGGCCGGAAAGATGCCACCCGGAAGCTTCCCGCGGGAAGGGTCTGTCCTTCGGTCTTGACAAAAAGATTGAACCTGCCCAAGCGGCAGGCGGGGCTTAGCTTGAAACTGCCGCTCAGGGTGCCGAAGTCGTCACTGCTGCCCTTGAAATCATAGACCTTGTTGCCATAGGGATCTTCGATCCAGGCCTCCACCTGCCGGGTTGAGGGCACTGCCGGTCCCTGGGGGCCAAGGGTCCTCAGCAATACCAGAAAGCGCACCGTCTGGGCTGGTTGATAAAGGGGAAGCTGAAAAACCGTGTGTGCGGCCATGGTAGGCGCCCGGCCGGGGCGGGTACGAACCATTTTTCCGGTAAGGCTGAAGAGGAGCTCATCACTCCATTCGCTGGGCAACACCGCAAAGTCTTCATCAACCTGGGCCAAAAGATAGACCACCGGATTGCGCCAGGATCTTTTTTCATCCTTGGCCGGCGCCAGGCTTTTCAGGTCCGGTATGGCGGCCACTCCGTTTTGGCCGCTGCGGCCCTGCCAAAGGATGCGGTTGCGGCGGTCTCTCAGCTCCAGGGCCACATCGGAGCGGGGACGGCCTGTGCTCAGCTGCGTGACCCAGGCCACCCCCGAGGCCTGGCCCAGCTTCAGGCTCAGCCCCAGATCGGTGACCTGCACCAGGGAGCGGCGAACCCTCTTTTTCATTTTCCCCTTGGGGTCGAGCCAGGAGGCCCTGATGTCAACCAGGGTCAGCCCGCCTTGGGGCGAACGCTGCAACAGGTCGGCCAGGTCCAGGTTGTGGACCGCGATCCGGTTGGGCGGCGCCTCCAGGGTCACCTGCTGTGACACAGCGCCGGCCTCATCCGCCTTTGGGGCCGGGGCCGGCTTGTTCCAGGGCCGCTCGCTTTCCGCCACCAGGGCGGGCACAACCTGGTCTGGTTCATAGAAACGAAGCCCCACCTGCATCTTTTGCAGATTGCGGAACCTCAGCGGCAGCAGGGGACGGGCCACGGCCTCCAACACCCCCTGGCCCTTAGGCAGATGCAAGCGGGGGTCCAGGTCGCCCATCCTCAGCTCAAAACTGCGCGCCTGGGTCATGGTGGTTTCATAGACATCCTTCGGGCCGGACTTGAGCACCACTCGGTAGGTGCGGCGGGGCTCGAACTTGAGGGCAAGGTGCACCCAGCGGCTGGGGTAGGTGCTGAGGTCATCCTCAGGAGGCGGCAGGGCCGGATGGATTTCCAGGTGCTCCCAGACCTGCTTGGCTGTTACCGGGTTGTTGAACTGGAGCAACAGGGAGGCGGTGGGATCCAAGCCGCCGGTCAGGGCTCTGGGCATCTGGTGCTTGATGAGGGCCAGGGTTTTATATGCAGGATACCGGACCTCTATGGGCCTTTTCAGGGGGATATCACCCTGGGCCGGAATCACGCCCGGTTCCACCCTTAAGGTGACCTTTTGCCCCAAAGGCAACTCTCCCGGACAGCGGAGGAGGTAGAGGCGGGCCAGGTGGGGCAGTCTTCTTTCCCATCGCGGCAGCTGGCCTTGGCTTACTTCAGCGGGAAAGCGCTTGCCGCCTGCGATGAACCAGATGCGTTGGGCCAAGGACTGCAGATCCACCGGCTGATTCAGCACCAGCTTTATCTCCGGCCTGGGGCCCAGGGGGTATTTGGGCTGGGGCAGGATTCTCACCGCCGCGATCTCCGGGGTGAAGGCCTGGGCCTTTTTGGTCTTGGCTAAAACCGCGCCGCTGAGGGATCGGGCGCCGGCAGGCACCTTAATTAAAAGGCGGGAAGCGCCGCTAAGGGGGCGGTCCAGGATGTAGGAGAGGGTGTGGGTGTCCAGCCAGCGGTATCGCCCTTTGGGCAGGGGCCTTATCTCAAGAGGAGGCGAGGAGCCGGGCTCAGCGCCCAAAGGGACCATAGCCTGATTGAATCTCACCACCACCTGGGTGATGCGTTCCACCCGGCCTTGAGGCAGTATGGATATCACCTCCAGCTTCTGGGCAAAGGCCTGCGTAGAGGCCAAGGGTGTCAGCAGACAAAGAGTCAGGGCGGCGGCCAGACCGGCCACAGTTTTATTTCTTAGTAGCGTTTCAGCAATCATGGCACGATCCCATAGGCAGTGCTTAATTTTGAGGGCAGGCTACTTTATTCTAAATCCTGGCTGTTAAAAAAGGTATGGGCAATTAGAGATATGGGCATTGGGGGGTGTCTGTTTTATAATTCCCTTTTTAAGACCCCGAATCTAAACGGCGGATTGGCGAGAATATGATCTCAAGCCTTTTTTATCTCTTTGGCCTGCTGCTGGTGGGCGAAGCCCTGGTGCAAGCGACGGCCTTGCCCATCCCCGGCAATGTAATCGGCATGATGCTGCTTTTCCTCTGCCTGAGCCGGGGCTGGATCAAGCTGGAGGCGGTCAGGCCCGCCGCTGATGTGCTTCTTAAAAATATGGCCTTTTTGTTCGTACCTCCAGGGGTGGGGCTGATGCTGTATTTCGATGTCCTGCAAAAGGAGTGGCTTCCCATCAGCGTCGCCTTTGTGTTCAGCTCCTTTGCAGTCCTTTTGGTGGTGGGGCTGGTGCAGCAGGCCCTGGAAAAAGGCAGGGGCTGACCATGGAGCCTCTGTTGAAAAGCCCCATATTCGCGGTGGCGATTACGGTGGCAATCTACTTCCTGGCCCAGCGTCTATACCGGCGCTGGCCCTTGTTTTTTTTGAACCCGGTGATGATCTCCATAGCAGCCCTCATATGTCTTCTAAAGCTCATCGGCCTGGATTATCAAACCTACTTTCAGGGGGGCCGGTTCATCTCCTTTTTCCTGGGGCCGGCGGTGGTGGCCCTGGGGGTTCCTTTGTTCCAGCAGATGGAGACCATCAAAAAACAGAGCCGGGCCATCTTGTGCTCCACCCTGGCCGCTGCCGTGGTGGGGGTGGCCAGCGCCGCCCTGACCGCCCTCTGCCTGGGGGCGTCCTATGAGACGGCGGCCTCTCTGGCCCCCAAATCCGTGACCACACCCATTGCCATGGGCATCGCCCAAAAATTGGGGGGCATCCCTTCTCTAACCGCGGCCTTGGTGATAGCGGCCGGCGTCTTGGGCGCGGTGCTGGGACCTGGTTTTTTACGCCTGGCTGGGGTTAGAAGCCCCTCGGCATTCGGGCTGGCCCTGGGCTCGGCCGCCCATGGCATTGGCACCGCCCGGGCCCTGGAAGAGGGCCAGACCCAGGGCGCCCTGGCCGGGTTGGGCATCTGCCTCAACGGCCTGGCCACGGCCCTGACCGCGCCTTTTCTGCTGAAGCTATTTGTCTGGTTCTTGGGAGGCTGAGCCGGCCTGATGCAAGGCCTCAACCAGGTGACGGACCTTGATCGCTGATCCTCTCTGATCTAGCCCACCCTCAAGCTGGAGTACGCAGCCTGGGCAGTCCGTGACCAGTACCTCTGCGCCGGTGGCCTCCACCTGGTCCAGTTTATGTCCCAGGATCCGGGCGGAGACCTGGGGAAACTCCAGGGAATAGGAGCCGCCGAATCCGCAGCAGACCTCTTCGTCCGGGTAGGCCTGGTATTGATAGCCGAAATCTTGCAAAAGCTGCCGGGGCTGCTCAGTGACCTTTAGGCCCCGGCAGAGATGACAAGGGGCATGATAAGCGGCTTTTTGCCCTGGGTCGGGTTCAGAGGCTGGTTTGAGGCCCAACACGTCTTTTAAAAATGAACTCGTGTCGATAAGCTTGGCAGCCATTTCCCGGGCCGGCTTTGCCCACCTGGGGTCGTCTGCCAGCAGGCGGGGGTAGCTCTCTTTCAGGTGGGAGCCGCAGGAGGCGCACAGGGTCAACACATAGTCCACTGACTCCAGATCAAAGGCCCTCAGGTTCTGCCGCGCCACTTCCCGGGCGGTCTCTTCTTCTGCGGCCATGAGGGCGGGAAGTCCGCAGCAGGTCTGCTCCCGGGGATACTCAAAGCCGATTTCCTGGTCTCCCAGCAGCTCCAGCATGGCCTCTGCCTGGTGGGGATAGACAAAGTCTATGAGGCAACCGCCGAAAAGGGCCACCTTGAGCCGGGGCTTTTCCACTTTAGGGGCGATGCGGGGCCAGCGGTCCCGCAGGGGCTCCTTCTGCACCACAGGCAGGCTGCGGAAGCCATGCTCCTTGGCAAAGAACAAGGGCAGGTGGCGGATTAGCCTTTGGCCCTTGGCCAGGGGCCGCTGGGCCAGATAGGCCCGGCGCAGCAGGAAATGAAAGAGCCTGCGGTTTTTGAGCACCGCCGCCAGCAGCATGTTCTTGGCAGGCCGCAGGGGCTGCTCAGAGAGGATGCGGGCGTATATCTTCTTTATCAGGCGGGGAAGGTCGATGCCCGCGGCGCAGACCTCTTTGCAGGCCTGGCAGTTGAGGCAGTTCTGGGCATAAAAACGGGCCTTTTCCCGGCCATGATAGAAGTAGGTGAGGATAAGGCCGATGGCGCCCACATACACGAAGCCGTAGTTATAGCCGCCCACCAGGCGGTATATGGGGCACACATTGGCGCAGGCGCCGCAACGCACGCAACGCAAGGCCTCGGCGAACACCGGGTCCCGGGCCAAGGCCAGGCGGCCGTTGTCCAGAAAGATGATGTGGGTCTCTTTGCGGCCCTGGGGGGCGTTGGTGCACTCCACCGCCCCGGTGACCCAGGTTACATAGGAGCTCATGATCTGGCCGGCGGCGTTGCGGGGCAAAACCTTGAGGACCTTCAGGGCGGCCTGCATATCCGGCAGCAGCTTATCCAGGCCGGCCAGGGCCACATGCACCCGGGGCAGGGTGGTCACCAGGCGGGCGTTGCCCTCATTGGTGACGATGCCCACGGTGCCGGTGTCGGCCAGGGCCAGGTTGACCCCGGTTATGCCCATGTCAGCCTCGAGAAAGGCCTGACGCAGGTGGCGGCGGGCCACCTTGACCAATGCCTGGATATCGTCCGGATCCAGGTCTTCTCCCGTGACCCGGGTGAACAGCTCCGCCACCTGGGCCCGGGAAAGATGCACCGCCGGGGCCACCATGTGGGAGGGGGTTTCCTGCCTAAGCTGTACGATCCATTCCCCCAGATCGGTTTCCGTGACATTCAGCCCCAAAGACTCCAGATGCTCGTTGAGGTGTGTCTCCTCAGCGGTCATGGACTTGGATTTGACTATCTTCTCAACCCGGTTGCGGGCGGCGATGTCAGCGATGATCCGGTTGGCCTCTTTGGCGTCGGCGGCCAGGTGGACCTGGGCCCCGGCCGCTTCGGCGCTTTTTTTGAACTGCTCATACAGCTCTTCCATCCTGGTCAGGCTGGCGTCCTTGGCCGCAGCCACCTCCTTGGCCAGGGCCTCGAAATCAAGGCCCACAAAGGCCTTTTGACGGTTGCCCCGGTGCAGGTTGAAGAACCTTTCCAAGGTGTCGTTGAGGAATTGGTCCGCCATGGCCTGGCCCAGCTGGCGGCGGTATTGCTTGCGGCTGGAAGGGGTCTTTCTCACTGGGACCCCCTGGTCAGGATGAGAATATGCACTTCCTGGGGCCCATGAACCCCCTCGGTCAAGACCAGCTCAATATCCGCGGTGCGGCTGGGCCCGGAAATAAAGGCGGTGTAACCAGCCCCTGAGGCCATCAGCCTGGTCAGCTCGGGTGCTAAAGACTCCAGGCTGGGAAAGATGTTCTCTTCCTCCAGCACCGCCACATGGGTTTCGCAGAGCATGGTGGCCAGGCGTATGTCCTCGGAAGCGGAGTCCACCACCAAGGTGCCGGTGGAGGCAGCCCCCCATTGGGTCTTGGTAAGGCCGGTGTGGATGTTATTGACCGCCTGACGCAGGCCGCTGGTCAGTATTTCGATCCCCAGCTCCTGGCAATGAAGCCCCAGGGCTTTGAGCTCGGCTTCATCCCAGCCCGGCGCGGCCATGAGGACGCCCCCCTGGCTGCGGGTGAGTTCCACGGCATAGGCAAAGGCTTCATCCAGGCTGGCAACTCTATGCACCTTGGCGGAAACGGTCTCGGCATTCTCATTGAATAAAGTAAGCAGCGATTCTGAAGTCATCCGGCAGCCTGTTGAGGGTTGGAAAATATCTAAGCAGTTGGGCCGCTCTTCCAGAGAAGAGGCCATTTGAAAGACTATTATGGACCTTGACCTTGGGCGCGTCCATGCTCAAACTGGGGCAGCGACTTTTTTAGCTGAAAACGCCCCCCAAATCTATGAAAAAAGGAGGCCTGTAACTTGAGCCAGACAGTTTTTAGCCTTGAGGACCGGGGTGTGGAGTTATTGGAGCAGATGCCGGTGGGGATCACGGTCCTGGACCTCAAGGGGCGCATCTTGTTTTTCAATCAATACGCGGCCCGGATATTGGACCGCAAGCCTGAATATATAGGCCAGGATGTGCGCAGCTTTCACAAACAAGAAAGCAACCGCAACATAGACGAAATCCTGGAGCAATACAGCCAGGGAACAAGCAGAGAATTTTCCTGGCAGGTGCAGCGCGAGCAACAAACCTTCGTGGTCCGGGTCGCCCCCCTGCAAGGCGAAGCGAGCCCCCTGGGCCTGATCCACTCCGTAATGCCTATGCCAAGTAGCGCTTAAAAATTTAGTTGGAAATATCTGCTCCCGCCGTTTAAAAAACCGGCCCAGCCCATAGCAGGTCACGCCGGTTTTCAGCAAATGCCCGGCCACCCTATCAAATTCCCCAGGACCTATATGTCATTATTGACATAGCTAACCTATTGTAACAATTGATTTTTTCTTGACGGTCCCCCTAGAGCGCGTTACCCTAAAAATGTCACCACATCCAGCGGAGGAGTACTGATGTTTAAAATTCTGCGCGTAAATATGAGCGATCAATCGGTTAAGTTCGAAGACATTCCCGAAGCATATCAAGGCTTGGGCGGTCGCGGCCTGACTTCCACCATTGTGGCCCAGGAGGTGGAGCCCACCTGTAACCCAGTGGGTCCCTTGAATAAATTGGTGCTGGCCCCGGGGCTGCTGGGAGGAACCAATTGCGCCAATTCGGGGCGCATCTCCGTGGGCGGCAAAAGCCCGCTCACCGGCACCATCAAAGAAGCCAACTCCGGCGGACAGGCCGGGGGGTATCTGGCCAGGTTGGGCATCCATGCCATTGTGGTGGAGGGAGCGCCGCCCGCTCCAAGCCTTTTCAAATTAGTGGTAGGCAAGAACAAGGCCGAGGTCCTGCCCGCTGATGATCTCAAGGGCCTGGGCAACTATGACACCGTGGCTAAGCTGCAAGAGACCTACGGCGACAAGGTGGGTTATGTGTCCATTGGCCAGGCGGGAGAGTATCTGCTCTCCGGGGCCAGTGTGGCCTTTACTGACCGCGAGCTACGCCCCACCCGGCATGCCGGCCGGGGCGGCCTGGGTGCGGTCATGGGCTCCAAGGGCCTGAAGGCCATAGTGGTGGACCCCGAAGACGGCGAGATGGCTCCTCTAAAAGATCCCGAGGCCTTCAAGGCCGCGGCCAAGCGTTTTGCCAAGGCCCTCAGCGACCACCCTGTGACCAGCGGCGGGCTTCCCACCTACGGCACCGACGTCTTGATAAACATCATCAACGAAGCCGGAGCCCTTCCCACCCGCAACTTCAGCGCCGGCCAGTTTGATGGGGCGGAAAAGGTGGGCGGCGAAACCCTCAACGAGATTACGGTCCAGCGCAAGGGCGAGCCCACCCACGGCTGCATGAGCGGCTGCATCATAAGATGCTCGGGCATCTTTCTGGGACCGGACGGGGCCTATGTATCCAAGTGGCCGGAATACGAGACTGTTTGGGCCTGGGGGCCGAACTGCGCCATAGACGACCTGGACGCCATCGCCCGCATGGACCGCCTGTGCGATGACATCGGCCTGGACACCATTGAAACCGGTTGCGCCATGGCCGTGGCCATGGATGGGGGCCTGCTGGAGTTTGGCGACGCCGCCGGCGCTGAGAAGATGCTGGCCGAGGTGGCACAGGGAACCCCCATGGGGCGTATCCTGGGCTCTGGCACCGAGATCACCGGCAAGGTCTTGGGCGTACAGCGCATTCCCACGGTCAAGGGCCAGTCGCTTCCCGCCTATGACCCCAGATCCATAAAAGGCATGGGCGTCACCTACGCCACCACCCCCATGGGCGCTGACCACACCGCCGGCTACGCCGTGGGCACCAACATCATGAAAGTGGGCGGCTATGTGGATCCCCTCAAGAACGAGGGACAAAGCGAACTGAGCCGCAACCTGCAGGTGGCCACCGCGGCCATTGACACCGCCGGTTTGTGCCTGTTTGTGGCCTTCCCCATGCTGGACATCCCCGACGCCCTGGCGGCGGTGGTGGATATGCTTAACGCCAAGTACGGCCTCTCTCTTACCGGGGATGATGTCAGCGCCCTGGGCCAGAAGATTCTGCAGACTGAAATGGACTTTAACCGCAGGGCCGGGTTTAACGAGGCCGATGACCGGCTGCCTGATTTCTTTAAACTTGAGAAGTTGTCTCCCCACGATTCCATCTGGGATATGGACGATGCCGAATTGGACGGCACCTTGAAGTTCTAAGACCAACTCGGGTGCAATTGGGGCCGGGGTGATCCCCGGCCCTTATTGCCTCCAGGGAGCCGTCATGCAGATCACCATTAAGCTGGGCGGGCCCTTACGCAAAAGGGTGCAGGGGCATGAGCGGGGCGAGATGCTTTTGGAACTGCCCTCGGGCGCGCATGTGTCTGAGGCCTTGGCCCAGTTGGGGCTTGAGGGCGACGTGGTCAGGGTTATCATGAAAAACGGCCGCGCCATCTTCAGCGACGAACCACTGAGCGACGGAGACCGGCTGGGCCTCTTTCCCCGGGAGCTGGCCTACAACACCATTACCGCCATTTCCTTTCTTAATCCCCTGGCCAAAAAAGAATCCTAGGACCGGCGGCAAACCAGGGCTTCAGGCCAGACTCATGACCGTCAGGCTGGGGCCGCTAAGGTCCAGGTGCAGGACCTGGCCCGGGCCCAGGCCGGGCTGGCCCAAAAGAAGCTTGACCACTTCGTTCACCTGCAGGGTGGCTATGGCCGCCGGAATCATGGTGGGAACGCCCAGGACGGTCTCGGCCGCCTCCTCCTTGGGCGCGGGCTCGGGCCCATAAAGCCCGGCCAGGCCGGGGTCGCCGGGCCGCACGGTCATGACAAAGCCTTCCAGCCCGGCCACAGCGCCGTGGACATAGGGAATGCCCATCTGCCCGGCGGCCTGCTCCAGGTCATAACGGGTGGGCATGTTATCCAGGCAGTCAATGGCTGCATCAACGCCCGCCAGAATCTGGGGCAGATTGCCGGGCGCGGCCGGCTCAGCAAACACCTTTGCCTCCAAGGCGGGATTGATGCCGGCCACTTCCCGGGCGGCGCGCTCTGCCTTGTTTTGGCCCAGGCTGGCCTGGCTGCTCAGGAATTGGCGGTTCAGATTGCTCTCGTCAAAGCTGTCATTGTCGCAAATATTGAGGCCGCCCAGCCCCAGCCGGGCCAGGAGCAGAATGGCGGTGCCGCCCAGGCCCCCGGCGCCCAGCACCGCAACCCTGGATTCGAGCAGGCGCACCTGGTCGTTGGCGCTGAGAGTGCCCTTGTTGGGCCTGAGCCTTTCCGGCCAGATGCCCTGCCGCAGGCAGGCGGCCATGGCCTGGGAGTAGCTCAGGTTCTGCAGGGAGGCCAGTTTCTGGATTCCAGCCCAGGTGATTGACTCAAAGGGCTCTTGCCCGGGCGGGTCCTGGGCCAGCAAAAAGGGCTGCAAGATCTCTTTGAGGTCCTGCTCCACCTAGCCCCCTCCCACAGCCGGGAATAAGGCCACCCGGTCGCCCTCTTTCAACTCCCGGTCAGTTGATGCGGCCACGCCGTTGACCATGATGACCTTAACCTCCTTGGGGGCGATGCCCAGTTGGCCCAAGACTCCGGCCACGGAATGCCCGGCCGGCATCTGCATATTTATGCCGGTGAGGGGATTGTAATCCGGAACCCTTTTACGCAGGCTGGCGCTGAGTTTGACCAAAATGGGCATACAAGCAACCTTTTCCACTGGAGGCATCTGGCTTTATTGTATCCGAGGCGGGCTGTTTTTGAAAACGCCCGGCCTAGAAAGGCTTGGAAAACCATATTGGTTTGGGGGAAGAAATTCTGATAGTATCAACGGCGTTTTAAAGTCCCAACCATAAGCAACGGGGTGAATCCATGCCAGGAAAAGTTTTTCGGCGCAAGCTTGAAGGCCGCGTCCCCATAGCCGTGGAGGCCGACGGCATCTGGATAATCGATGAACAGGGGAAACGCTATATGGACGCCAGCGGCGGGGCGGTGGTTGTCAACCTGGGGCATGCCCGCCAGGAGATAGCCCAGGCCGTAAGCGAACAAATTCTTAAAGGTTATTACGCCCATCCCACCATGTTCACCACCCAGCCGGTGGAAGATCTGGCCCAGGCCTTGGGCAAGCACACGCCCGAAGGCATCGAGCGTTTTTACTTTCTCTCCGGCGGGGCCGAGGCGGTGGAGACGGCCATAAAGCTGGCCCGGCAGATTCATCTGGCCCAGGACAGGCCGCAGAGGGTGCGCCTGATCGCCCGCTGGAAGTCGTATCACGGGCTTACCCTGGGGGCGCTGTCCGCCATGGGGAGGACCACCTTCCGCACGCCCTTTACGCCCATGCTCACGGAGGTGGAGCATATTCCGCCGCCCTATTGCCTGCGTTGCGCCTTTGGGCTCAGCCATCCCCAGTGCGGCCTGCGCTGCGCCTTGGCCCTGGAGGATGCCATACTCAACCTGGGGCCGGATGTGGTCACCGCCTTTTTGGCTGAGACCATAAGCGGGGCCACCATCGCCGCCTATCCCCCTCCTGAGGGCTATTGGAAGCTCATACGGGAGATTTGCGACCGCTATGAGGTGCTGCTTATCCAGGATGAGGTCATGGTGGGCATGGGGCGCACCGGCCGCTGGTTCGCCAGCGAGCATTATGATGTGGTTCCCGACATTATGACCATGGGCAAGGGGATCAGCGGCGGGGCGGTGGCCCTGTCCGCGGTGGGCGTGCAAGAGAAGCACTTCCAGGCGGTGCGCCAGGCCGGCGGTTTTGTCCACGGCGGCACCTACACTCATCATCCCGTGGCGGCGGCGGCCGGATTGGCCGCGGTGGGCATCATCGAAAGGGAGGGCTTGGTGGAAAGGGCCGATGCCCTGGGTAAAAAAATGGGGCAGATGTTGAAAGAGCGCCTGGGCGACCACCCCCAGGTGGGGGATGTACGCGGCAAGGGCATGCTCTGGGGGGTGGAGGTGGTCAAAGACAAGTCATCCTTGGAACCCTACCCCCGCAAGGAAAAGGTGACCGAACGTTTGTGGCAGCATCTCTTTGACCAAGGGGTCATCGTCTATAAATCCACGGGATTGGCCGGAGCGGACGGCGACGCCCTGGTCTTGGCGCCGCCTTTTGTCATAACCGAAGAAGAACTGGGCCTTGTGATCGATAAGGTGGGCCAGGCCATTGATGAGGTTCTGGGTTAGAAAAAGTCTAACCGAACCGGGATGCAGATTCTTTAGGGCGGAGATTTCCGTCCAGACGGTCAGGCGCTTTTTTGCTGAACAGAAGAAGTTTGTTGGGCCATTAAACGCCCCAGCTCCTCAATATGCCGGTTGTCCGTGCCGCAGCAGCCCCCTAGAATGTGCAGGCCAAAGCGCCGGTGCAACCTAAGCATGTCCTGGGCAAAAGGGGCTGGTTCCTGGGAATGGAGTTCCTCAGCCTGGTCCAGCTCCTCCGGAGGTTTGTCTGAGGTGTTGGCCTGAAGGCCAACCAGGCGGGGCAGGGGGGGCAGGGACTTAAGGGCGGTCATCAGCACCCGGGGATGGGTGCAGTTTATCAGATAGGCCGCAGGCCGGGGATCGGTAGCCTGGTCAATGGCGTCCAGGGCCTGGGGCAGGGGGGTGCCATCTAACAGCCGGCCGGTGGGGCGCAAAACAAAACTCAGCAAATAGGGGATTCTGAAGGCAGCCAGGGCCTTAGCCATGCCCAAGGCCTCGTCCAGGGCGGGCAGGGTGCTGGCCTGAATAAAGTCGGGCCGGGCTGCGGCCATCTTGGAGGCCTGCCAAGAATGGTATTCCCTGGCAGCATCCGCAGGCAATGAATCCCGGGGATCGTAGGCATTGCCCCGGCAGCCCATCAAGCCGCCCACCAGAACCTTTTTAGCGTATCCGCCGAGCTGGTCCCGGATTTCAGCCAGGGCGCGGATATTGTCGCCGTTCACATCGCACCCGCAAAACTCCGAGGCCTCCAGGTGTTCACGGCTGGCCCGCCAGATGGGGGCGCAGATGAGCATGGGCAGGCCGTGCCTGCGCCCGGCCGCCAAATAGTCCAAGAAGATGCGGGCCAGTTTTTCCCGGGCCACGGGGTCATAGATCATGCCCGCAGTCAGAACATGGTCGTCCAGGCGGACCTTGGGGTCCCGGCGCAGCCTTTCGATGACGGCTCCCTCGGTGAGGACCAAAGTGCGGCTCTGGATCAATTGGGGCAGAGTGGGTCTGGGCAATTATTTGCCTTTGGCCGGCAGGCTCAGAATGCTGCGGGCCTCTTCACAGGTGGCCACCTCCCTTTGCAGCACCCTTGCTATTTCTACCGTCCTCTCGACGAACTGGGCATTGGACTCGGCCTTTACCCCTTTGGACAGGTAGATGTTGTCTTCAAAGCCCACCCGCACATGACCGCCCAAGAGCATGGCGTGGGTGGTGATGGGAAGCTGCATTGATCCCGGGGCCAGCACCGACCATTGGCTGTCCTCGGGAAGGCGCTCCTTAAAGACCAAAAGGCTCTGGATATCACCGGGAGCGCCCCAGGCGATGCCAAGGCAGATCTGAAAATAAGGGGGAGGATCAACCAGGCCCCGCTGCACCATATCCAGGGCCTGGCGCAGATGCCCGGTGTCAAAGACCTCCATCTCCGGTTTTATTCCCTGGGAACGCATGCGTTTGGCAGCCTCGTCCACCCATTGGGTGGTGTTGACAAAAACGCCGCCCCTAAAGTTCAGGCTGCCTATATCCAAGGAACAGATATCCGGCTCCAGCTCCATGGGCATGAAGCGTTTTTGGTCTTCTTCGGGTTTGAGGATGTTGAAGCCGCTGGTGGAGAGGTTGACGATCATATCGCTTTCAGCGCGGATGCGTTCCACAACCTCGGCGAACAACTCCCGCTCAAACGCGGGGGTTCCTTTTTGGGGATGACGCACGTGCACATGCACCACCGCAGCTCCCGCCCTCCAGCTTCGCAGCGCTTCCTCAGCGATCTCCTTGGGGGTGTAGGGGAGGTTGGGGTTTTGCTCGCGCCGGGGTGCGGAGCCGATAACAGCGGTGGTTATTATCAATTTTTCCATGTTATTGTTCCCGTCTACTTCCAATTTTAGATACCGTGTCCATAAGACGCAGGCATATTATGATGGTCTTTGATATACATGCTCAAGGTGGTATTTGACAAGAAGCTTAAAGCAGCTATATTGGCAACCTAACAAGGCTTGATATCCAGCCGGGCATAATACCCAGGATCGTACCCCATAATCATAACGGGTTGCTGCCAGGGTTTAAACATGAGTGTTATTTCGCCTCCTGAGTTGGGAAGGTTAAGGGATGTTAATAGGCCAGTTCTTTTTTAGGAGTGAAAGATGGGCTTAAACCTGATGGAAGGCAACGAGGCAGTCGCCTGGGGTGCTTTTGATGCGGGGTGCAACTTTTTCGCCGGCTACCCCATCACCCCGGCGACCACGATCTTTAACAACATGCTTAGGCTTTTGCCTCCTGCCGGCGGCATCGTACTCCAAGGGGAGGACGAGATAGCCTCCATGGGCTATTGCCTGGGGGCCTCCATGGCGGGGCGAAAGGCCATGACCGCCACCAGCGGGCCGGGCATAAGCCTGTACAGCGAGCACATCTCCTTTGCCATCGGATCGGAGATTCCGGTGGTGATCATAAACGTACAGCGCCTAGGCCCTTCCACCGGCTACGCCACCAAAGGCGCGGACGGCGACGTCCAGTTCATGCGCTGGGGCAACAGCGGCGGAGAGCCGGCCATTGTCCTGGCCCCGGTGGATGCGGCTGATTGTTACACCTTGACCATGCATGCCTTTAACCTGGCTGAGACCTACCGCTGTCCGGTCTTTGTCGCCTCCAACAAGGAGATCGGCATGACCAGGGAATCAGTGGACTTAGAAGCCCTGGAAAAGCCGCCCTTGGTGGAGCGGATGCTTTGCCCGCAGAATCAGGACTATATGCCCTTCAAACCAGCGCCGGGTTCCGAAGTCCCCTACTTTCTACCTATC
>JASFOZ010000010.1:0-21725 GCA_050116255.1 Desulfarculaceae bacterium | reverse complement strand
CATCGCAGCTTTTTTTGGGCTTAAACCCCTGGCAGGCGATGTCTGAAAAGGGGGTCAGCGCCATGAAATCCTTGGGACGCCAGCTGATTTTGGAGCTTTTCGATTGCCCGGCTTCTTTTTTAGACGTCCCTAAGCACGTGGAAAGGACTATGATTCAGGCGGTGGAGAAATCCGGCGCCACCCTTATAAAACCCTTCTTTCACCAGTTCGCCCCCCAGGGGGTCAGCGGCGTGGTGGTCATCAGCGAATCGCATTTCTCCATACACACCTGGCCTGAATATGGATACGCCGCTGTGGATGTGTTCACCTGCGGAGAGGTCATTGACATAAACCTGGCGGTGGAGTGCCTAAGGCACGGTTTTGGGGCAGGCTCTGTGCAGAAGATGGAGCTTTCCCGGGGAATGCTGGATCTGCCCTCTGAATTGATACGCCACAAGCCAGAGCCGCTTAGCGCTTGCGGCTCATCCTGAAACCAGCAGGGACCACAGGGCGCAACTTATGGACACTCCCCCCAATTGGCCAAGGCCCCAGGCTGGCGAAGTTTTTTTAGAACCTCCGGAGCTGGAGGGATATCTGGGCCTGTGGCTCAAGATAGACCGGGTGCTAAGGCAGGAAAAAACAAAGTACCAGGAGCTGACCGTAATCGAGGCAGGCCCCTTGGGGCGCCTTTTACTCCTGGACGGGAGTATTCAGGTCTCCCAGTTTGATGAACCCGCCTATCATGAGATGCTGGTCCATGTGCCCCTTTTGACGCATCCTCAGCCCAAAGAGGTGCTGATTGTGGGCGGCGGTGATGGCGGCAGCCTGCGCGAGGTGCTAAGACACCCCTCTGTGGAAAAGGCGGTGGTCTGTGAGATCGACGGCCAGGTGATCGAGGCCAGTAAGGAGTTTTTGCCAGAGATGGCCTCGTCTTTTGATGATCCCCGGGCCGAGGTGCACCTGGGCGACGGTGTGGAGTATGTGGCCGCCAGCAAAGGGGAGTTTGATGTGATCCTGGTGGACAGCTCTGACCCGGAGGGGCCTGCCCTGGCCTTGTTCAGCTTAGGTTTCTATGAGGGCCTGCGCCAGGCCCTGCGGCCAGGGGGCATTGTGGTGAGCCAGTCGGAGTCTTTTTACCTGTACTCCCCCCTCATTGAAAAACTGTTTGGCTTTCTGCCGGATCTCTTTGACCTCGCCCTGTATTACACAGCCATGGTTCCCACCTATCTCAGCGGCGTGATTGGGTTTTCATTCTGCTCCCTGGGGCCGGACCCCCTAAATCCGCCTGACCCGGGGAGGGTGGCTGCCTTGGGGCCTTTGGACTACTACACCCCAGCCCTGCACCAGGCCGCCTTTCAGCTCCCTGCCCGCTGGCTGCGGCGATTGCCAAAGTCAGTGGCCCAGAGGCAGGGGTTGGACGAATAGAAACCGCCCCGCCGCCTGCGTAAGTGCCGGCCAGCGCTTTTTTTGGGCTCCGGCCCGGACGGGCATGCAAATCCAGGTAGGGGCGGTTGCCTGGGCCAGGCTGGTATTGTAAAGATTAAATAAGAGATTGATGCAAACAGGTTTGCTCCCGGCTCTGCGCCCGGGGTAAAGGAGTTATATATGGAACCAGCCAAGTCTGTGGATGAGATCTTGGATTTTGCCATCAGCAAGGAACAAGAGGCGGTTGATTTTTACACCGGCCTTGCCCAAAAAATGACCAAACCCCATATGATCAAGCTTTTCCAGGACTTCGTGGAGGTGGAAAAGCATCACAAGGATAAGCTGCTGGGCGTCAAGCAAGGCGGGCGGCTTAGGCCCTCTCCCCAAAAGATCATGGACCTGAAGATCGCCGAGCTTTTGGTCAATGTGGAGCCGGCTGAGGTCACTGACTATCAAGACGCCCTCACCCTGGCCATGAAGCGGGAAAAAGAGGCCTTCACCCTTTACACCCGGCTGGCCGAGGCCGCTGAGGAGCCGGACCTAAAAGACACCTTCTTGGCCCTGGCCCAGGAGGAGGCCAAACACAAGCTCTACCTGGAAGTAGAATACGACGAGCACGTGCTGGGGGATAACTAGGGTGCGTCACCTTTTGCTTGGATATGGCAGGTTTTGGCCCTGGTCAAGGCCGCGTATGCGCCCAAAGGGTTTCAGCCTTGACCAGGGCCGGTCCCAGCAGGGGCGGCCAATTGATCCGGGGGATGAGACATGAAGATTCTGGTGACCGGCGGGGCGGGATTTATCGGTTCTCATGTGGCGGATGCCTATATAAAGGCCGGGCACCAGGTGGTGATCCTGGACGATCTTTCCACGGGCAGCACCCAGAACCTGAACCCCAAAGCCGAATTCGTGCAGATGGACGTATCCGGCCCCGGCCTGATGGATTTTCTGGCCTCGGGCAAGTTCGAGGTGATCAACCATCACGCCGCCCAGGTTTCAGTCCCCCAGTCGGTGAAGGACCCTGAGCACGATCTGCGCGTCAACGGCCTGGGAACCCTTAACCTGCTGCAAGGGGCGGCTAGATCCGGAGTGAAACGCTTCATCTTCATCTCCTCCGGAGGTGCGGTGTATGGCGAGCAGGAACATTTGCCTGTGAATGAAACCGCCCGGCCCCAGCCCCTTTCCCCCTATGCCGTGCATAAGCTTTTAGGCGAGAGTTATCTGCCCGCCTTTGCCAGCCAGTCTGACCTGGAATACGTGGTTTTGCGCTACGCCAATGTATATGGACCCCGCCAGGTGGCCCATGCCGAGGCCGGGGTGGCGGTGATCTTTTTGACCGCCCTGGCCCGGGGAGAGAAGCCTACCATTTACCGTTACCCGGATCAGCCCCAGGGCATGATCAGGGACTACGTGTTTGTGGAGGACGTGGTCGCCGCCAATGTGGCCGCCCTGGAGCGGGGCGCAGGGGGGATCTACAACATCGGCACCGGCGTGAGCACCTCCACCCTGGATCTGTGGCTGGAACTGGTTAAGGCCTGGGGCGGCGACCAGGCCCATGAATTCGGGCCGCCCCGGCCGGGAGATTTAAAACGCAGCCTGCTGGACAACAGCCTGGCCCGCCGGGAACTGGGCTGGCAGCCCCGGGTGGACCTGGCCCAGGGTTGCGGCCTTACCGCGGCCTGGCACCGGCAGCAGGCCAACGGCTGACACCGGACTTGGAAGGTATATGAAGGCCAGGTTTTGGATAGCCGCCGCCCTGGTGGCCTTGGCCCTGGCCGTGGTTGCGGGCGTCTTGGTTTTCCCCAGATTCCAGGCCTGGCAGCTTGAGCGGGCCCTGACCAGAGAGATCATTCCCCAGGCCGAAAAGTACCTGAGCCAAGAGACGGGCCGCACCGTAAAAATCACTTATAGCAGACTGGAGTTTCTGGGAAAACAGCTAGTCGTCCATGACCTGGCAATGAAGGCCGACACACTCCCCCCCTCCCGCCTTGAGATCAAAAGAGCCATACTCTCCCGCCTGGTGCGGGGATCAAAAAGCCCCCGGGACTGGAAAGCCAGCGCCCGGCTGGAGGACATCTCCGGCCGCCTGCAAAAGGGCGATAGCTTCAAGGTGCGTTCGGTCCGCCTGGAGGACTTGAGCCTGGGCCCGGACGGCCGCCAGATCAACCTGGCCGGGGGGTTGGGGTATGGCATCAGCCTGGAGGGCGAATATTCCCTGGACCTGAAGATGCTGGAGGTGCAAGACCTGGCCCTGAAGCGGCCCCGCCACCTCATGGTCAGACGTATCAAGGCCAAAGGCTTCAGCCTGCGCGATCAGGATTCCTACAGCTATGACCTTAAGCGCCTGGCCTGGACCGATGTGGACTGGCCGGAGCTGAAGCAGCCGGCCACCATGACCGCGGGCAGCGGCGAGGGGCTGGGCCTGGTGGCCTATGTGCGCGGGACCAGGGTGGTTCAGGCAGCCAGGATCTGGCAAAGGAATAAACGCCAGGGGCCAAACCTTAGCACTGAGATGCAGATCGAAAAGGTGCGCCTGGAAGCGGCTAACCTCCCTGAGCCGGTGCAGGCGGTCCTAAAGAATTTGAATGTCCCTGGGCTGACCCTGGATTTCAACCTGCTCTATGGGCTGGACCAGCCGGGGCGCAGGCTATGGGTGGACAATCTGAGCATCTGGTCCAAGAGCCTGGGGCGTCTGGATTTCAGCGTTGATCTAAACGGCATAACCTGGGAAGCAACCGACTATACCGGGTCAATACAAAGGTCCTTGCAAGAAGGCAGCTTGGTCTCAGCCCGCCTGGCCTATGCGGACCAGTCCCTGGTGCGCCAGCTTATGCAGAACCTGGCCCGGGCCCAAGGGATTTCCCTGCCAGAATACAAATCCCGTTTGACTCAAAAGCTGCGGATTTTTCACCACCTGCTGCAAGGTCAGGTCCATGCCTCCTTATGGGAGGCGGCATTCGCCTTTATCCAGGACCCGGGCAGCATAGAGATACAGGCCCGCCCCCCCCAGCCGGTGCCCCTATCCCGGCTGCGCATAATGAATCCGGCCCAGGCCCTCAAGGCCATAAGGCTCAGGGCCAAGGCCAGATGAAACCGCCTTAGCCCGAATATTTCATGAAGGTTGAGTGGCATGGAACAACGAACTAGGATCCATGGGATCTTTATGAAAAGAGCGTTAATCCTATCAGTGTGCAGTTTGTACCCGACCCCGGCACAGCCAGCCGCTTGCAGACAAGGCGGCCCAAGGCTTGGGCTCCCTAAAAGGTTTCATCGGGAGCGGTCGAGGTCAGTGAGGGCGATCTGTTGCTCGACGCGCTTTGCTTCCAGCGGCACGCTGGGGCAAGCGAGGGCCGCAGGTGTAGCCAAAGCTACATCGAGGCCCGAGTGCAGCCGGCAACGCGGTATGCAAGCCCAAGGCTTGGGCTGCCAAATGCTTCAGCGGGAGCTGACAGCGCTGGGCAACGAAAATTATAACCCGACCCGCTTCGGCTCCGGCGGTACGCCGGCTGGCGCAGCCGGACGCACAGCATTCATGAAATATTCGGGTTAGGGCCCCTGAATGTGGATGGGGGTCACCACCGTGTGCGAGCGCTTTCCCAGAAGGTCCCGCAAGATGGTTTCGAACCGGTATTCACCTGCCGGCAGCCCGGCCAGGTTGTAGGTGAAGGTCAAGGGATAGCGGTCAGGGAACTGGCGGCTTTCGCCACCGAACCTGCCCACCGAGCGGCGGCCGCTGACCACCATGCCCCAGGCATCCACCAGGTTGAAATCCGCTGTTAGGCTGAAGCGGTACAGGCCGTTCTTCTGGTTTTCAATCACCTTGAAACCCACCGGCTCCATGTAGAGGATCAGGGGTTCGCCGGGGCGGTACACATTATCCACCCGGGGCAGGTAGCGGCCGAAACCAGAGGGCGGGGCAGCCACCAGATGCACGTTCAGGGCCTTGAAGGGAAGCCTTTTAAAGGCCTCGGCCGCAGCCTGGTTCAAGGCCTTCATGGTGGCGGCCGGGTCCCTTGCCTCCAGCCCCTGGCGGGCCTGTTGCAAGGCCTTTTCAAAGGCGTCTTGGGCGGCGGCGAGGGAGGGCAGCAGCGCCCACACGGCTATGAGTACCCAGAGGATCGCTTTCATGGATTATGATTCCTGGCTTTTTGCATCTCGCGCAGCCGGCTGTATTTGGCCAGAGTGTAAAGGGACTCCAGGCGGGCGGCCAGGTAGCCCTCGAACCCGTCCAGAAAGCCCAGGCGCAGTATGTAGCGGCTGAAAAAGCACCAGCCCGCATGGGCGACCGCATCCCAGGCCGAGGCCCGGCGCCCGTTCTTGTGCATCTCCCGGGCCGCTTCGGCGCTGTAGCGTTCCATGCGCCTGAGGTAATCGCCCACCGAGTTATAGGAGCGGTGCTCCACCGCGCCCGTCACCCGCCCCACCGGTCCTGAGGCCTGGAGGCTTTCATGCACCTCGCGCTGCACCCATCTGGCAGCCCCGGGCCGGTACAGGCGCAGGATGTACTCCGGGAAAAAACCGCCATGGCGCAGAAAGCGGCCGCAGAAGATATGCTTGCGCGCGATCTCCAGGGCCTGCTCCTGGGGGGGCGGCCCCTGCTTTAGTTGATTCAAGGCGGCGGCGAAATCGGCGTCAGGTATCTCGTCCGCATCCAAAAACAAGATCCAATCCCCGGTGCATAGACTCTCGGCATAGATCCGCTGGTCCGCATATCCGCTCCAGTCGCGGTGCTCCACCCGGGCGCCCGCCGCCCTCAGGATATCCTGGGTGGCGTCGCTGGAGCCGGAATCCACGGCCACGATCTCGTCGGCAAAGGGCCTCACCGCCTCGAGCCACTGGGGCAGGACGGCCTCCTCGTTGCGGCAGATGAGGGCCACCGAGAGCTTCATTTTTCCGTCCCGTTCCTGATGCGGCTGCGGGACCGGGAGAGTTTGAGGCGGAAGTCCAGGCGGTTGTCCTTGGCGTTGATGGGGATGCGGGGCAGGCTCAGCCGCTTGCATTTTTGGTTCAGCAGGCCCGGCTTCATGGTGCAGGCCGAGATGAAACCGGCCCTTCTCACCGCCTGCGCCGCCAGGCCGTTGGCCCGGCCATAGGGATAGGCGAACACCCGGGCCGGGCGCCCCAACAGGTCGGTCAACACCTTCTGGCAGCCGGTGACCTCATGCATCAGCCCCCGGTCGTCCAGGGTGGTCAAGTCCCGGTGCCGGTGGGAGTGCCCGCCGAACTCAACCCCCTGTGCAAAGAGCTCCCGCACCTGCAGCCGGGTGAGCATGGGCAGCGGCTGCTCGCCCTGCTCGCGGTACCAATGCACCTCGCCGTCCAGGGCCCCGGTTACCAGAAACACAGTGGCGGTCATGCCCCGCTCCTTTAACAGGGGCCAGGCCTGGTAATGAAAATCGGCGTAGCCGTCGTCAAAGGTCAAGACCACCGGCTTGCGCGGGGGGCGCTCTCCCAAGGCCTGGCTGAGGGTCACGGCCTGATAGCCCAGGCCGCGCAGGGTGTCCAGCTGCCTGGCGAAAATCGCAGCCGGTATTTGCAGGCGCGAGCTGGACACCGGCCCTGTGTCCGGGCCTATGCGGTGGTACTGCAAGATGGGCACACCCCTGCGGGGGAGCCGCCACCAGGTGTAGCGGAAGGAAAATCCCGCCAGGCCCAGGGCTGCCGCCAGGCCCAGCCATTCCATCAGGCCGCCTCCCTGCCGGGCAGGGCCCGGAGCCAGGGGAAAGAGACGGCCTGTGTGGGTTGGAGGTTTTGGGGCTGGTATGTTTTCATTTATTATTCGCCGCCGTTTTGCCGGTCGGGGGTTTGAA
Organism: Desulfarculaceae bacterium; assembly: GCA_050116255.1. Lineage (GTDB taxonomy): Bacteria > Desulfobacterota > Desulfarculia > Desulfarculales > Desulfarculaceae > JASFOZ01. The sequence goes on along the minus strand of JASFOZ010000010.1, from coordinate 14,514 downwards.
TTTTCGCCTGTCACCTGCCTGGACAAAAATAAGGGCTTATTGCCCGGAGGTCTTGCCGGGCTGAGGCCAGGCAGGCTGTGGACTGACGCCCATGAGGTAGTATACGCCTTGGGCCCTCTTTGTGTCCGGCTATAATTGTAACCTACTTACCAGCAGGTTGTTGAAAAGGCCTTCCTGGCCTTTTTCAAACGCGAGATGGCAAAGGTGCGATTTTGTCATCTCGCTCAAATTGCTTGGCTTTTTGGGCCTGCGCAATTTGGCGGGCCTTCATCGGGGCCCCAAGCAAGCTCCTGCTTGCTTGGGGTAATTGCATGGCCCGCCTAACAAACTGTTTTTCACCAGCCTGCCAGGGGCTTTTTCCCCAGCGCCGGATGCTGCCAACCCTTCGGCGGAGTTGGAGGCCGTTGAGACTAAATACGGCAGTAGGAAGGGATCGTCAACCCCGGGGCGGATTGACAAAAACGGCTGCCGGAGAAATACTGCGGGGTGGGGAGAAAGATATGGACCAGGCTCGCATTGAGGCCCTTGAGGCCTTGGCCGCAAAACTTCAGTACGTCTTTGAGGACCTGAACCTGCTGGACGGCGCCCTGCGTCATTCCTCCTATGTGCACGAACAGGCGCTGGAAGAGCTGGAGTCCAACGAGCGTATTGAGTTTTTGGGGGACGCGGTCCTGGAGTTGGGGATCTCCCAGCTCTTATACAGCCGCTTTCCCCATGCCCAAGAAGGACAGCTCAGCAAGGCCCGGGCCGCCATGGTCAACGAATCCCGCCTGGCCCAGTGGGCCCAAAGCCTTGACCTGGGCGCTTACCTGTTGCTGGGCCGGGGTGAGGATAAGCAAAAGGGCCGGGAAAAGACCAGCATTCTGGCCGATGCCATGGAGGCGGTGGTGGCGGCGGTTTTTTTGGACGGCGGCCTGGCGGCCTCTGATGAGTTCATCCAAAGGCACTTGGGCTCCTGGGCCGAAGAAGCCATGCGCCGGGCCGCGCGCAAGGACTTCAAGACCCGGTTCCAGGAGCAGGTCCAGGAAAAACTGCACCTCACCCCGGATTATGAACTGCGCCAGGCCATCGGCCCGGACCATGACAAGGATTTCGTGGTGGCCCTGTGCGTCAAGGGCAAGGAATTGGCCCAGGGCAGGGGCAAATCCAAAAAAGAGGCCGAGCAGATGGCGGCCAAAAAGGCCCTGGACCTGCTGGAATCAGGGGACCTGAACCTCTAGGCTGCAGGGCTTTCCTGTCAAGGGCGGATGCCGCTCCGGCCATAGCCCAGTTCAATGCAGATAGAAAACCTCCCCGGGGAGGGGCGGGCGGCTGATTCACCCCCGGGAGACCCGGCCTTTACCAGGCTAGGGATTGGGTATGGCGTCCGGCCAGAATAGCTGCTTACCGCCGGCCTTGTAATCCTTTATGAGCTTCTGGCCTTGGGGCGAGACCAGGTACTTGATAAAGGCCCGGGCCAGTTTGACCTTGACCTTGGGGCATTTCTTGGGATTGACCATCATCACGTGGTAGGGATTCTTCAGCAGCTTGTCCTGCATCAAAAGAATCTCCAGGGGCAGGTTGCCCTTGCTCTTGTACTTCAAAAAGGTGCCGGTGTCGGTCAGGGTGTAGCCTTTTAGCTGGCCGGCCATGGTGAGCACCGCGCCCATGCCCTGCCCGGCTTCCTTGTACCCCTTGAAACCGGTCTTGACGCCGGCGGATTTCCAGAGGTTGCGCTCCTTGGTGTGGGTTCCGGAGTCATCGCCCCGGGAGATAAAGGGGGCCTGGGCCTTGGCGATATTCTTAAAGGCCGCGTTCACGTCCTTGGCCTTTTTAACTCCGGCCGGGTCCGCCGCCGGGCCCACCACCGCGAAGAAGTTGTGCATCACCGCGGTGCGCTCCACACCAAAGCCGTCCTTGACATACTTTATTTCACGGGCGGGCGCGTGGACCATGACCACATCAACGTCGCAGCGGGTTCCGAGCTTGAGGGCCTTGCCCGTGCCCACGGAAATGACGTCCACCTTGACTCCCTGGGCCTTTTCAAAGGGGGGGATCAGGGCGTACAAGAGGCCCGAGTTTTCGGTGCTGGTGGTGGTGGCCAGACGCAGGCGCTCCATTGCCGCCCCCGGCAGGGCAATGGCTGCCAGGGCTACGGCTAAAAGGGCGATCAGCAAAATGCGGCGCATGAGTTTCCTCCTAAAAAGTGTGAAGGCGAAGATCAACTAAAACTATGTCTTTAATGGCATATGTCAATATTGGCATAAATAGGCCCAAGACGCCATAGGGTCAAGCCCTTATGCTTGGAGCGTCCCCAGGTTGTCTTCAGCGTGGATATGCCGGGGGGCGGGATCAGGCCGGGGGTAGAAGCGCCTCAAGGGGCTGCAGGTTTTTAGTGGGCCACCAATAGGGCAAGCGGGGATTTTCTTTCCAGCCGAACTTCCCGTAGTACGAGGGGTCTTTGCGCAGCAGGGCCGCCCGGTGGGTGCGGTGCAGCTCCTCCCGGCCCAGCCACCAGGGCCACCTGATTTTTTCAGGGTCCGAGTCGGGGATGACCATGTTGTTCTCAAATCCCCGCCGCAGCCACTCCAAGATGTTCAGCCTCAAATAGTGCCTGAGGGCCGGGGCGTAGCCGCCCCACATCAGCACCGCCGGGTGACGGCGCCATCCCTTGCGCCCGCTGAGGTCAGCCAGGATTCCCAGTATGGTCAGGGCCTCCGCCCGCTGCTTGCCCAGGCGCTGGCTGTCCAGGCAGGCGAAGGTCTGGGCAAAGTCCGGATAGGGTAGAAATGTCTGCATTTCATCTGGGTCATGTTTAACTTAATTAAGATAAAGTGCTGAGCCCTCCCACTGCTACCTGTGCTCCAGCAGGGTCTCGATAACTGCGGGATCGGCCAGGGTGCTGGTATCGCCGAAGTCGGTATCGCCTGCGGCTATCTTGCGCAGGATGCGGCGCATGATCTTTCCGGAGCGGGTCTTGGGCAGCCCCGGCGCCCAATGAATCACATCCGGGGAGGCGATGGGCCCGATCTCCTGGCGCACGTGTTTTACCAGCTCCTTTTTCAGCTCGTCCTCGTATTTATGGTCCACCCTCAGGGTTACAAAGGCGTAGATTCCCTGTCCCTTGACCTCATGGGGATAGCCCACCACCGCGGCCTCGGCCACAGCCGGGTGACTGACCAGGGCGCTTTCGATCTCAGCCGTGCCCATGCGGTGGCCGCTGACATTGATGACATCGTCCACGCGGCCGGTGATCCAATAGTATCCGTCTTCGTCCCGGCGGCAGCCGTCGCCGGTGAAGTAATAGCCGTCAAAGTCGCTGAAGTAGACCAGCTCGAAGCGCTCGTGCGAGCCGTAGGTGCTGCGCAGTTGACCCGGCCAGGGGGCCTTGAGCACCAGCCGCCCGGAGACGTCGTTGCCCGGGATCTCCTTGCCTTCGTCGTCCAGAATGGCCGGTTCCACCCCGAAAAAGGGCAGGGTGGCGGAGCCGGGTTTGGTGGGGGTGGCCCCGGGCAGGGGGGTGATCAGGATGCCGCCGGTCTCGGTCTGCCACCAGGTGTCCACGATGGGGCAGCGGCCCTGGCCCACCACCTCATGGTACCAGCGCCAGGCCTCGGGATTGATGGGCTCGCCCACTGTGCCCAAAAGCCGCAGGCTCTGGCGGCTGTACTTGGTGACGAACTCGTCGCCCATGCGCATCACCGCCCGGATGGCTGTGGGGGCGGTGTAGAAGATGTTCACCTGCCACTTGTCCACGCAGTCCCAAAAACGGCCCGCGTCAGGATAGGTGGGCACTCCCTCGAACATCAGGCTCTGGGCGCCGTTGAGCAAAGGGCCGTAGACTATGTAGCTGTGGCCGGTTATCCAGCCTATGTCAGCGGTGCACCAATACACCTCGCCGTCATGGTAGTCGAACACATACTTGTGGGTCAGGGCCACATAGACCATGTAGCCGGCGGTGGTGTGCAAGACCCCCTTGGGTTTGCCGGTGGAGCCGGAGGTGTAAAGGATGAACAAGGGGTCTTCGGCGTCCATCCACACCGGGTCGCAGCCTGGCTGGGCGTCGGCCATCAGTTGGTGCCACCAATGGTCGCGGCCCGGGGCGAGGGGGCAGTCAATGCCCTTGCCCTGGCCCACGCGCTGCACCACCACCACGTTTTTAATCTCCACGCCCTCCTTGGCCGCGCCGGCCAGGGCCTGGTCCGCGGTCTGTTTCAGGGCCACGGCCTTGCCGCCCCGGAAGGTGCCGTCCGAGGTGATCAACAGGCAGGCGCGGGCGTCCACCATGCGGTCCTTGAGGGACTCGGCCGAGAAACCGCCGAAAACCACGCTGTGGATGGCGCCGATGCGGGCGCAGGCCAGCATGGCCACGGCCAACTCCGGCACCATGGGCAAATAGATGGTTACGCGGTCGCCTTTGCCCACCCCCAATGACTTGAGCACATTGGCGAAACGGGTGGTCTGGTCATAGAGCTGGTCATAGGTGATGATCCGGTCCTCGCCGGGTTCGTTACCCTCCCAGATCAGGGCCGGCTGACCGCCCTTGGCCTCCAGGTGGCGGTCCAGGCAGTTGTAGCTCAGGTTGGTCTGCGCCCCCTGGAACCATTTGGTGAAGATCCCGCCCTTGCTCTTGTGGAAGTTGTATTCCCGGACCCGGTCCCATTTCCTTTGCCAATGAAACTCCTCGGCTGCCTGGGACCAGAAGGCGTCAGGGTCGCTGATGGAGCTTTGGTACATCTGCTGATATTGCTCAAAGCCTGAGATATGGGCTCCGGCGGAAAAGGAAGGGGAAGGATAGTACAGTCCGTCTCTGGCCTCAACCTGGTTTTTTGACATTTAGGGCTCCTTGGCCCAGGCACGTGCCTGGGCGCGTTTATTTTTTCCGGGTTTTGAAACAAGCCGGGATACCGCTTATATATAATGAATATCACCCCCGTGCCGTCAAGAGGATGCCTCAAGAAAAGCCTTCGGGCAAGAGGTATGCTATTTCACATAATAACGGAAACGCCTTCAGACCCAGACAGAATAAAGGCGGCCTAATCTGTCCAGGGTGGGGCTGGAAACATCCGGCCCTGCCCCGGAAAAGGCAGGCCTGAGGGCCTAAGAAATTTGCTCATTTCCGGCTAAAGAGGTTAATCTGTAATATAGGCTGGATGCACAGGGTTCACCGTCAATAAGAGGGTGCCGACTCCGGCCAAGGAGATCGAAATGGCAGCAGCTAATACCAAAACCTTGGACCGGAGGCGTTTTTTGCAGGTCTCAGCCGCAGGGCTGGCGGCAGCCGGCCTGGCCGGTTTGACCATCCCCGGGCGGGCCCGGGCGGCCGCCCCTTTCAAGCTTCCGGACCTGCCCTACCCCCAGAAGGCCCTGGAGCCGTATATATCGGCCCGCACCCTGAGCTTTCATTATGGAAAGCACCATGCCGGGTACGTTAAAAAACTCAACCGGGGGGTGGCCGGCACTCCCTTGGCCCAGATGCCTTTGGCCCAGGTGATCAAGAAAACCCTGCGCAACAAAGCGGTATTCAATAACGCCGCCCAGGCCTGGAATCACACCTTTTACTGGCAAAGCATGAAGCCGGGAGGGGGCGGCCAGCCCGGCGCCGATTTAATGGCCAAGATCAAGTCAGACTTCGGCAGCTATGATGAGTTTAAAAAGCGGTTCAGTAAGCAGGCCAGCGGCCAGTTCGGCAGCGGCTGGGCCTGGCTGGTTTTCAGAGAGGGCAACCTTTTGGTTATGCGCACCCCCAACGCCATGACCCCGCTGGCCATGGGCATCAAGCCCTTGTTGACCATAGACGTGTGGGAACACGCCTATTATCTGGATTACCAGAACCGGCGCGGCGATTATATCCAGGCCTGGCTGGAGCATCTGGTCAACTGGGATTTCGCGGCCAGCAATTTCAAGGCCTAAGGCGGGCGGTTTCGGGTTATGGCCAAGCCCCGTAAAAAGGTGGCGGTCTATGTGATCTCCGACGCCACCGGCATCACCGCGGAGCGGGTCATAAAGGCGGTGCTGCTCCAGTTTGGGCGGGAGATCGAGCCGGTGGTGGAGTGCCATGCCTTTGTGAAAAGCACCCGTCAACTAAGGCGCATCCTGGACAAGGCGGAGGTGGTCAAGGGGCTGGTGATATACTCCCTGGTCTCGGAAAGATTGCGCAAATGGCTGGCCCGGGAAAGGCAGCGCCGCAATCTGGAGATGATCGATCTCTTGGGCCCGCTTCTTACCCGCATGCAAAAGCTTTTTAACGTGATCCCCACCCTGCATCCGGGGCTTTTGGGCATCCTGGGCGAAGAGTCCATTAGCCTGGCCCGTGCCATTGATTTCACCTTGAAGCACGACGACGGAGCCGGCCTGGAAACCCTGGGCCGGGCTGATATGATAATCATGGGCGTGTCCCGGACCGCCAAGACATCCACCAGCCTGTTTCTCTCCTGCAACAACAACCTCAAAGTCGCCAATGTGCCCATCGTGCTGGGAGTGGACCCGCCTAAAAAGGTTTTTTCCCTTAAAAGACCGCGCAAGGTGGGCTTCAGCATCAAGCCGGACAAGCTGGCCGAGATCCGCCGCCGCCGCTACCGGGGCCGGCTGATCCCCGGTTACAACGACATGCAGACCATTGTCCAGGAAGTGGCCTTCAGCCAAGAGGTGTTTGACCAGGTTGGTGATATCCAGATTTTGGATGTGACCAACACCTCCATCGAGGAAGTGGCGAACCGGATCACCTAGACTGCCGACCCCAAAAGAACACCAATCCCAAAACAACCCAGGTGCCGGTAAGAACGGGGTAGGCCCTGGAGAGCCATACAGGCCCTGAAGCAGGCGTGGGCGGGCATTGCTTGACTGGCAAAATAGGCATGGATTAACATGCAGATAACTCTTAATCGCTGATAAGATCAGTGATTGTGGTGAAAAGCGCCTCTAGGGGAAAACAGGTAAGGGCCAAGGACAACAGGGTGCCGAAGGTTTTAGTTAAGCATAAGCCCAACTAATCGAGAGGAATACAAATGAATATTTTCATCGGTTTCGCTCCCTGGATAATCTTCTGGGTTTTGGTGAGCAACGACACTTTTTTGCACGCCATACTTCTCGCGGCCTTGTCAACGGTGATCATCAGCGTCAGGCAGATCATGCGGCGCAAAATCAAGCTGCTGGAGATCGGCACCTTGGTGTTTTTTTTGGCCATGACTGTGGTCGCCTACACAGCCGATCCCGCCTGGCTGGAAAAATGGATATCAGTGATCGGCAACGCCGCCCTTTTGGCCATCGCCCTGCTCTCCGTCCTGTTCCGCAAGCCCTTCACCATTCAGTACGCCAAGGAGCAGGTGGAGCCGAAGTTCTGGGAGACGTCGGGATTTGTCTCCACCAACTATCACATCACCTTGTTTTGGTGCGGGGTCTTTTTCATGCAGACCGCCTGCTCAGCACTGACCATTGTCTGGCCCCATCATGAGACCTGGTTCACCTGGGTCCTTCCCATCAGCGCCTTTGTGGCGGGCATCAAGTTCTCCGCCTGGTATCCGGCCCTGGCCAGGGAAAGAGCCCAGAAATCTGGTGAAACCCAGCCCCCCCCGGTTTAGAATGCGGGCCCAATCTAGAAAACGAATCTTTAGGAGATAGAGGAGCCTTAGCCATGCCTGGTCAGCGCAAGTTTGTTCGGCAGGTTCGGTGGTTGGCGTTCCTGCTGGTTTTGGGGTGCATTGCCCTCCCGGCCTGGGCGCAGGCTTCGGACCCCCTTCCCTCCTGGGCCCAGCAAGAGGTGAAGCAAAAGATACTTAAGTTTGTGGCCCAGGTGACCGACTCCAAGAGCCCCGCCTATGTGCCCCCTGCCGACCGGGTGGCCACCTTTGACAACGACGGCACCCTGTGGGCGGAAAAGCCCCAGTACATCCCCTTTATGTTCGAGCTGGATTATGTATACCAAAAGGCGGCCAAGAACCCATCGCTGCGCAGCCAGCAGCCCTACAAGGCTGTGTACACCCATAAACTGGGGGAGTTGCTGGCCATGGGACTGGCCAAGATGATCTGGCTGATGGAAGACACCCACAAGGGCGAATCGGTCGAGGAGTATGCCGCCCAGGTGCGGGCCTATCTGCACCAGGCCAAACACCCCCGCTATAAAAAACCATATATTAAGCTGACCTACCTGCCCATGCGGGAGCTGGTCCGCTACCTGCAGAAGCATGATTTCAAGGTGTTCATCGTCACCGGCGGGGGGCTGGGCTTTGTGCGGGCGGTGTCGCCGGAGATCTACAATATTCCGGTGGAGAACGTGGTGGGCAGCTACGTCAAATATATATACCGGCAGGAAAAGGGTAAAAACTGGATCGAGCGGGGCGATTACCAGCTTATGAACGACGGCCTCGAAAAACCGGCCAACATTCAGTTTTTCATCGGCAAGCGGCCCATCCTGGCCTGCGGCAATTCCGACGGTGATCTGCCCATGCTCTATTTCGCGGATGGGCACCCCCGGGTGCATCTCAGCCTCTTGGTGCACCACGATGACGCCCAGCGGGAGTATGCCTATGACAAGGGGGCTGAAAAGGTCCTTAAGACGGCGCGGGAAAAGGGCTGGCAGGTTATCAGCATGAAGCGGGACTTTAAAAAGGTGTTTGCCTTTGAAAAGTAAGCCTCCTTATTGGTGTCAAGGTGGCTGCTTCCGCCCCGGAGTATTGAAGAAGCCTCCTGAACCTAGGCCTTAAGGCCACCGCCCCTCACAACCAAACAAGAGCCCGGCCTCCAGGGAGGCTGGGCTTTTTTGGTTTGAATTGATATGGGGTGTGAACAAAGGCCCTAAAAGACCTGACTGTCTTGCTGTCCGGCCTTGGCCGCCGGGGCTGGGCCATGACAGATGGGCATCCTATGAGCGTGGAGAATAGCCTGCTAGTAGAGTGACGAAGACCAGCGCTTTTTGCGCCGCCCCAGGGCCAGGCCCATGAGCCAGCCCACCACCAGCACCCCGGCTCCGGCCAGGAACCATTTCAGGTTGTTTCCCAGACGCAGGGACTCCGCCTCTGCGGCTACTTTTTCCAGCTTCTGGGTCTGGGCCTCAAACTCGGTTTGCAGTTTATTGTGCCTAGAACGCAGGCTGATTACCTGGGCGGCCTCGTTTTTGAGTGCCTCGTATTTTTCCTCGGTTTCCTGGGCCAGCTTTTCGGCCTGGGCCTGACGGTCCCGCAGGTCCCGGTTTTCCTGCTCCAGCTCCTCCACCCGCTGCATAAGGTTCTTGGCCTGGGGGTCCAGCTCCTCTATGCGCAAAATAGCCGGCTTTTCTTCCTGAAGGTAGCGGGACAGCATCCAGCCCTCCTTGTCCTCAGCCACCCGCACCTTGGCCCAGCCAGCGGCATTTGTCTCCAAAACCGCCACCCGGTCGCCGGATTTAACCAGATGCAGAACCTTGTTATCCACGCTGGGGCCGGTGCGGACCGTGACCTGGAGCTTGTCGGTAACATATAAATAATTTTCGGCCGTTACCGGGCCTGCAATCAAAAGGACGGCCAACAGGGCAAAAGTGGCTGCTCGGCATAAGGTCATAATAGGGGCTCCCGAGAAAATAGCTAATTCATCATTATCAGGGCACAAATTAGCAGATTTGCCTTTTGGGGTCAACGCCGCCTCCTTATCCTGGTGATCCCTGGAGATTAATTGACCTTTTTTATCGCAGATGCTATTAGCAAATATCGCTGCAACGACCTGATGACTTTTCATTATCTCAGCCAACCTCATCGGCTGCAAGGAGGTACCATGAGCAAAATTAGCACTATAGGAGTAGTGGGCGCGGGAACCATGGGCAACGGCATCGCCCAACTGGCAGCCCAGACCGGGGCCCAGGTGATTATGCGCGATATCAAAGAAGAATTTGTGGAACGCGGGCTAAAGGCCATTGACAAGTTTCTGGCCAAAGGCGTTGAGCGGGGCAAGGTCAGCGAGGAGCAAAAGGCCGAGATCCTGGGCCGCATCAAGGGAACCACCGACATGGGGGAGCTGGCCGGGGCCGACTATGTCATTGAGGCGGTCATTGAGGACCTGGACCTTAAAAAGAGCGTGTTCGCCGAGCTGGATGAAGTATGCCCACCCGAGGTGATCCTGGCCACCAACACCAGCTCCATGTCCATAACCCTGATTGCCCAGGCCACCAAGCGCCCGGACCAGGTGGTGGGCATGCATTTTTTCAACCCCGCCCAGATCATGAAACTGGTGGAGATAATCCGCGCTGTGAACACCAGCGACGCCACGGTCAAGGCGGCCACGGAATTGGCCCAAAAGATGGGCAAGGAAACCGTGGAGGTAAAGGTGGACAGCCCCGGCTTCATCGTAAACCGCCTGATGATGCCCCATTTCCTGGAGGCGGCCGAGATGCTGCAAGAGGGCGTGGCCAGCATGGAGGACATCGACAAGGCGGTGAAGCTGGGCCTCAACTACCCCATGGGACCCTTTGAGCTGATGGACCTGACCGGCATCGACATCTCCGCCTTTGTCACCGACTACTTCGCCCGGGAGCTGAATAAGGAGCTGAAATGGAGCCAGCCCACCATCTTGAAGAACAAGATCCGGGCCGGCGAGTTGGGCCGCAAGACCGGCAAGGGCTGGTACGACTACGCTAAGAAGTAGACTGCGCCAAGGGGGCCTCCGTGCCCGGAGGTACGCCTTTTTTGCCTGTGGCCACCGAGAGATAAATAAAGGCCCCCGCCGAGGCGGGGGCCTTATTAATTGCCGGGCTGCCTTTACTTGAACTTTCCGGCCCTACTCCAGGGCCGATCTCACCATTCACATATCCAGCGCCTGGTCATCGGGCCACCCCATGGCAGGTGTGGCCATCGGGCCGGGATCAGGCCCGGTTGAACACGTAATTAAGTTGCCCGTTGGGCAGGGTGTTCACCTCGGTGACCAATTCCATGCCTATGGACAGCTCCTCCGGGGGCACGTTGCCGATGCGGCCGAAGACCTTGTAGTCGCCGTAATCCAGGGTGGCGATGCAATAGGGCAGGTCCTCGTTAAAGCCGATGGGCGCATACATAAGCTGGCTAAAGGCCAGCAGGGTGCCCTTGCCCGAGACCGGGAACCATTCCATCTCCGCCTTGTCCAGGCACTTGTAGCAGTGGGCCCGGGGGGGGAAGAACTTTGTCCCGCAGGTCTTGCACACGGTTCCGTCCACCTGGCCCTGCTCCAGGCGGTCGATGAAATCGTTCACCTTGGTGGTGGCGGTAAAGGACACGGTCCCGAATCTATTAAAACGGGCGTCTATCTCTTTTTTTTGTTTCTTTTTGCCGGCCATGGCTCACCTTCCCAGGATGCTGACGTTGCCGTAGAGGCCCACGCCGCCTATGTTGTGCACCAACCCGATCTCGGGGTCCTTAACCTGCATATCTCCGGCCTCCCCCCTGAGCTGGAGCACCACGGTCCGGATCTGGCTGCCGCCGGTGGCGCCGATGGGATGGCCCTTGGAGAGTAGACCGCCGTCCACGTTCACCGGGATGGAGCCTTCTTTGTAGGTCTCCTTGGCCCGGATCAGCTCCTTGCCCTGGCCGGGCTGGGCAAAACCCAGGTTCTCGTAGGCCATCATCTCGGCGATGGTGAAGCAGTCGTGCACCTCGGCCACGTCTATGTCTTTGGCGGTGATGCCCGCCATGGCATAGGCCTCCTTGCCAGCGGCTTCGGCCACCCTGAGGCCGTGAAACTGGTCGCGGCCGGACATGTTCACCGGCGCGCTGGCCGCGCCCAGGCCCAGGATCCAGACCGGCTTGGCGATGCCCAGGTCCTTGGCCTTTTGCTCGCTGGCCACGATCACGCAGGAGGCGCCGTCGGCATTGGCGCAGCAGTCAAAGACCTTAAGGGGAGTGCTGACCGGATCGGCAGTGAGGCACTGTTCCAGCTCCACTCCCTTGCGGTAAACCGCCTTCTCGTTTATCTGGCCGTAGGTGGCGGCCTTGACCCGGATCAGGGCCAGGTCTTCTTCGGTAACCCCGAACTTTTCTATATAGGCCCGGGCGTGCATGGCATAGTAGGCCGGCATCATGGTCCCAAAAGGGGACTCCCACTGGATGTCCGCACCCCGGCCCATGCGCTCTTGGCTCTCGGCGCTGGTTATTTCGCTCATCTTCTGGAAACCAAGCACCATCACGCTGTCGTGCAGCCCGCTCTTGACCAGGGAATAGGCCAGCTTGAGGCCGGTGCTGGAGGAGGAGCACAGGCTTTCGGCGTAGAAAGTGGGCTGGGGGGTGAGCCCGCAGTACTCGGCGATGACGCCGGCTGGTGAGCGCTGCTTGTCATACTCAGGCGCCGAGCAGATAACCGTGGCGCCTATATCCTCACTGGCGGTGCCGGCGTCCAACATGGCCTCCTGAAAGGCCTCGAACGCCAGTTCGCGGATGGAGCCTAAGTATCCGCGTACAAAGGCGGATTGCCCCACTGCAATAATGCCTACTTTGGACATGGCAAACTCCTTGTCTGGGCCCGCCGGAAAGCGGGTGCGTAGCTACATAATAGCGGGAGCATAGATCAAATCGCCTTGGCACTCAAGAAAAACCGTGACCAATGCCGCCTGGGACCGGCCAGGCCCTCAAGGGTGAACCAGACGCCTGCCCTGGGCAGGAACCGGGGAAGCCCCTTGTTCTTAGGGCTTCCCCGGACCGGATTATTTTATTTTTTTAAGCAGGTTGCGTGCCGTCTTGGCCTGTGAGGACTTAGGGTAGTCTTTAATCAGTTTTTTAAGGACCACCCGGGCGGTAAGCTTGTCGCCCAGGGAGGAGAAGGACAGGCCCTGCTTGAGCAAGGCGGCAGGCGCTTTGGAGCTTTTGCGGTAGCGTTTGACCACTTGGTTGTAGGCCAGGATGGCTTCCTCGAACTTCTTTTGGGAGTAGTAGGTTTCCCCAATCCAGAAATGGGCGCTGGGGGCCAGATTGGATTTGGGGAATTTTTTCAGCATGTCCTGGAATCGGTCCCTGGCGGCGTTAAAGTTTTTTTGTTTATACAGCCGATGTCCCAGCTTGTATATGGCCTCATCACTCTGGGGAGGGGGTGCCGGCGCCGGCGGCGCCGGTTTCGCCACCGGTTTGGGTTGGGGTTTGGTTCGAGGTTTGGGCGTGGCGGTGACCTTGTCACCGGAAACCCCCAGTAAACCCTCCAGCCGGGCCAGGCGTTTTTGGGTCTCGTCTTGGGTCTGGCTGGCCTTTCTCTCCAAATCGGATATGGCCTGGGACCCGGGCACCTGATTCAGGCGGTGATGGGTCTCCTCCACCTGCCCCCGCAGGCGGGCCATCTCCTGACGCAGGGCGTTCATGTCAGCGCCAAGCTCAGCCTGGGGCCTGCGGCCCTTTTCGATTTTTTGCTCTAGTTCCTTTAGGGTCCTTTGGTTGCGGTACACCTGGCTTTGCAGGGCTAAAAATTCGTCGCGCTCCACACTGGCGCAGCCGCTGGCCAGAGCCAAGGCTATCAGTATTCCCAATCCCGCCAGCCTAAGGTTAATCCGTTGCATACGCCCTCTCCTTGCTTTGGGGGCGAACCGCCCCGGGGGGACCGATCCTCATCCCGCCCGGGGCCCTGAGATTTAAAGGCCTATTTGACCACAAAGTGGGCCCTGCGGTTGGCGGCATAGGCCTCCTCGTTCTGCCCCAGAACCAGCGGTTTTTCTTCTCCGTAACTCACCGTTTCCATACGGCCGGCTTCGATGCCCATGGCCTGCAGATAAGCGGCCGCCGCCCGGGCCCGCTTTTCGCCGAGGGCCAGGTTATAGGCGTTGGAGCCACGCTCGTCACAATGCCCTTCCACGATCACCTTGACTTGGGGATGCGACTGCATAAAGGCGGCCTTTTCGTTTAGTATCTGCTTGGCCTCTGTGGATAGGTCATAGCGGTCATAATTAAAGTGGATATCCTGGTTGACGAAAAGCTCCCGCAACTGGGCCTCGGTCTTGCGCGCCTGCTCCTCTTTGAGCCTGGCCTCGCGCAGACGGCGCTCCTCTTCGGCCTTCAGACGGGCCTGCTCTTCGGCGCTGAGCCCGGCGCTGGGCGGGGGCACGGTCTTTTTAGCGCAGCCCGCGCTTAGGGCCAATGCCGTCATCATTACCAAAATCACCACCAACCATGAGCATTTTTTAACCATTGCCTTCTCCTTATATTGCATTTAAAAGACTTCAATCATTTGCCCGCGACCCCCCGGGGCGACCAGGCCGGGTCGTTGTTGTTGCCCGGCAGGTTGGTCAGCCGCCGGATGGGCTGGCCGCTGGCGGTCATAACGTATATTTGATAGCGGCCGGTGCGGCGGCTGGCATAGGCGATCAGCCGTCCGTCCGGAGACCAACTGGGGTCTTCGCCTCCCCCCCAGCCGCTGGTAAGGACCTGCACATTGCCTCCTTGGGGATTGACCGTGGCCACCTGAAAACCGCCGTTTTTGGTCCTGGCTTGGAAGGCGATGCGGTCGCCCCGGGGCGACCAGTCCGGTTTGGCGCAGTACTTGAACCCAAAGGTGACTCGCCGAAGCTGCCCGCTGGCCAAGGTGAGTATGTATATCTGGGGCGAGCCTCCCCGGTCGGATACA
>JASFOZ010000009.1:0-21784 GCA_050116255.1 Desulfarculaceae bacterium | reverse complement strand
TATCGTAGACCTCATCTTGGATGCGGCCGCCTCCGGGCAAAATGTGATCGAGCGGGAAGGCATCTCTTTTACGCATGCATCCGATTTCATTCTGGTGGGGACCATGAACCCGGAGGAGGGTGAGTTGCGGCCCCAGCTCCTGGACCGGTTCGGATTGTGTGTGGAGATCGCTTCGGAAAAGGACATAGACAGGCGGGCCGTTTTGATGCAGCGGCGGGAAGTTTATGATTTAGATCCCCAGCGCTTCATAGACAGCTATGAGGAAGACAACAATAGGATCGCAAGACAAATCATAGCCGCCAGGGAGTTGATCAGGGAGGTGAGATTCCCCCCGCACTTGAGGACACTGGTCAGCGAGCTGTGCACGCAAAACAATGTGGCCGGACACCGTGCCGACCTGGTTATCGAGCAGGCGGCAAGGGCCATGGCCGCCCTGTCAGAGCGGGACGAGGTGACCATAGAGGATATCCGGAAAGTTGCCATGCAGGCCTTGCTCCATCGCAAACGGGACGCGGCGCCCCCTCCGCCTCCGCCGCAGCCACCGGAACATGACCATGAGGATCCTCCTGATAATAACGAAGAGGAGGCCCCGTCCAATGAGTCGCAACAGCAGGAAGAGCAGCAGCCGCAGGATGGCCAAAGCGCGCAACCGGATCAGGTGAATCCCTCGGAGGCCGAAGAGGAAACGCAAAACGACGGCCAGGAAAGAGAAGACAATCGCAGAAACAGTTCCACGGAACAGATTTTTGACGTGGGCGAGACATTCAAAGTCAAAAAATTTTCCTCGCCCAAGGATAAAGTTTTCCGCCGTGGTTCAGGGCGTCGCTCCCGTACCCGAGTCTCCCAGAAGCAGGGCCGCTATGTGAAAAGCGTCATGGGCCGCAACACGGATGATGTCGCCCTGGATGCAACTTTACGGGCGGCAGCACCTTATCAGTTGCGCCGCAAGAACGGCAACGGCTTGGCGGTTGTCCTTCAGCCGGAAGACATCCGTGGAAAAATCCGGGAAAAGCGAATAGGCAATTTTTTGCTCTTTATTGTCGATGCCAGCGGTTCCATGGGCGCCCGGGGCCGCATGGAGGCCTCCAAGGGGGCCATTATGTCACTCCTATTGGACGCCTACCAGAAACGGGATCGCGTGGCCATGGTCTCCTTCCGCAGAGAAGAGGCTGTGGTGAATCTGCCGCCCACATCGTCCATTGAATTGGCCGCCAACCTTCTTAAAGAAATGCCGGTAGGGGGACGAACCCCGCTATCCGCCGGATTGGCCAAATCCTATGAGATCCTGCGCAACTATCTGTTGCGAGAGCCCACCGCGCGTCCCATCGCCATCATGATTACCGACGGCAGAACTAATATGTCGCTTGGAGAGAACAATCCCATGGATGAAGCTTTGGCCTTTGCGGATCGGCTCTCCGCAGATAAGCGCATACGTTTTATTGTGGTGGATACCGAATCCCAAGGACTGGTAACTTTCGGCTTGGCCAACAAACTGGCCGGTGCCTTGGATGCCCAATATTTTAGGATCAAAGATTTAAAAGCAGACACGCTGCTTAATATTGTTCAAGGAGATACCTAGATGTCAAAGCGCTACATTTATCCATTTTCCGCCATCGTTGGTCAGGAAAAGATGAAAGAGGCCCTGGTTTTAAACATCATCAATCCCACCCTGTCCGGCGTTCTTATCCGGGGGGAAAAGGGAACGGCCAAATCTACGGCGGTTCGGGCTTTAGCCCAAATTTTACCTGATATCGAGGTTGTCAAAGACTGTCCGTTTCAACATGCTCCCAATGAAACCCACGAGGTGTGCCTGGAATGCGTCCGCACGGAATGCAGCCAAAGAATCCGGGATAACCAACCGGTGGAGACAGTCCGGCAGGGTATCCGGGTGATCGAATTGCCCGTGGGAGCGACGGAGGACCGGGTAGTGGGCACCATGGACCTCGAGCATGCCTTAAAAAAAGGCGAAAAGCGCGTTGAGCCCGGTATCCTCGCCGCGGCCCACAGGGGCATTCTTTATGTGGATGAGGTTAATTTGCTCGATGATCATGTGGTGGATGTGTTGTTGGATTCAGCGGCCATGGGCGTCAATACCATTGAGCGCGAAGGTGTCAGCTTCACCCATCCGGCTCGGTTTACCCTGGTAGGGACCATGAACCCTGAAGAGGGGGAGCTGCGGCCCCAGCTGCTGGACCGTTTCGGCTTGTGCGTCAATATCGGAGGGATCATCGAGCTGAAAGAGCGGGTTGCCATTATGGAACGGCGCGCTGCTTTTGATGAGGACCCGGCAACGTTCTGCTCTCAGTGGGAGGAGGAATCCCGGCAATTGGTGGAGAAAATCGAAAAGGCCATTGATCTTTATCCGCAGGTTAACATTGAGCATGAACTGCTTTATGAAATCGCCGGCTACTGTGTGGATGTGGGAGTGGACGGACACAGGGGTGATATCATCATCTTGAAAACAGCTAAGACTTTAGCTGCTTACAACGGACGCACCGAGGTGAGCAAGGATGACATTGATGCCGCTGCTCTGCTGGCTCTGCCTCACCGCATCCGCCGCCAGCCGCTTCAAGACATCGTGGTGGATGTTCAGCAAATGCGCCGCCAAAACCAGGCCCGGCAAGCAACCGCCGGGCAATAATGGGAACTCGATGAGTTCAGATTTATGTCACACATAGATAAAGGGGTTGGAATCACCAACCCCTTTAACATTAACTTGCCAGATATGGTCGGGACGACTGGATTTGAACCAGCGACCCCTGCGTCCCGAACGCAGTGCTCTACCAGACTGAGCCACGTCCCGACAGTCTGATATTCCTACACGAGCCCCTCAACCCTGTCCAGCCCTTTTTAGCCCTTAGACAGCCGCCGAGGCCACAGCTACCTTCGAAGCGCCCGTTCCCAGCCGGTCCAGCAGGTTCATCAACATGCGGGCGGTGGCGCCCCAGATGAAATCTCCGTTGTGAGAAAGGCCCATTTGACGCAGTTTGGCGCCTTCCATGTCAACGTCGGCATAGCGATAGTTTCGCTTGTCCAGCACCTTGGCCAGCGGCACCATCACCATACGCTCCACCTCCACGGGGTTGGGATCGAACTGCACCCCGTCATCCAAAAGGCCCACAAAGGGGGTGATCAAAAAATTCGTAATTGTCATCACCTGGTCCAGCCGGGCCACTATTTGCACCGAGCTTTGTTCGATTCCGATCTCCTCATGGGTCTCGCGCAGGGCCGTGGCCAGGATGTCCTGATCGCCCAGTTCCTTTACTCCCCCTGGAAACGATACCTGTCCGGCATGGTGGGGCAGGTTGGAGTTGCGCTTGGTCAATACCACCTGCACTTCATCACCAGGGTCCCAAAGGGGCATTAAGACCCCTGCCAGCACCGAGTCCCGGGATTGCAGGCGGACCGGCTCCTTTGGTTTGAGAAGATCTTGCAGAGTCTGGCCGGTTTGGATTAAGCGATCGGTCATATCTCAAACCTACCTGTAAACCATAAAGGGCGCCATGCCTGCTTCAGATTATGCTGAAGCCGGGGGCTGTTTGCCAATGGCCAGGTGTTCTCAGCAAATTTGTCACCACCAACTGACCACCTCGTCATGGGCAAAGATCAACTCAAGCAGCCGGTCATAATCTTGATCCTGGTACAGCCTGAACAGAATGGGCTCCTGGTCCTGCTCCAGGGCTTGGATTAGTTTCAGGGTGGTTTGGTCGGGTTCGCTTTTGAGTATATGAAGCCGCTTCATGGGTTCACCCCAAAAGGTATTATCAGAGGGCAGCTTTTCAGGTTCTCCGCTATCTGCTCCAGACTGATGCACTGCATTGGTTCCCAGAGGCCTGGATCCGGGTTCTGAGTGGCGTACACAGCCCCGCCCATATCCTGAAGCATCTCCATTACTTCAATGAAATCCTCAAAGGGGTGCTCCTGATCTGGAGAAGGTTCTGTCTCCACCAGGAAGATAGAAGCCGTTATTCCGGACATGGTCAGCCCCAGGGCTGAGCGCAGCCCCTCCCAGAAGGCGTTTGAGTCCCGCACCAATATGGCCGCTTGGGATACTTCCATTGCTCAGGCCTTTAAAGCACCAGGTAACGGTCGCATTGGGATAACAAAAGGGCGTGCCGGGCCTGGGTGGTGAAATCCTCCTCTGGAACCGGCGCAGCCTCATCCTGCAAGCCAAAGGCCTGGTAGTTTTGGCGGCAAAGGCTTATATGCGCCATTTCTTGCAAGGCGGCAAATTCAGGGGCTTGGCTTAAAAGCACTCCCCGGTGGGTCAAAAATATCTTAACATCCTTGTCAGCTTGGCCGGCGGCGCGGCAGATGCCGAGGAGATGATCCATATACCGGTCAGAAGTGACTAATATGCCTAAGGTTTGCGCCATGTTTATAGATACCTTGCCCCGGGTTTCAGCCCGAGGGCAACACAATCACATTGGTTAAGCGGGTGCTGCCCATCACTTTGGCCCGGACAACCAAGACCGGAGCTATGCTGATTTTGCCCTGATCGTCGGCCAACCATCCCAGGGGCGGCTTGCTGCGGCCTGAAACCACCTCTACCTTGGCCTTGGTTTCAGGCCGAAATCCGGCCTCGCCAAAGGGCCCTTTCAGGGTCAACATGCCATTGGGTCCTGATTTCACTACGGTTTCCGGAGGCAGATGGAAAAAAACCTCACACAGGTGCTCGCCTTGGGATTGGATTTGATCCACCAGGTTGACCATTCCAGACTCCCGGTCCAAAAATACCCGCCTGCGCAGAGACACGGGGTCGTCCAGATGACCATATCCATCATAAGAGGCGGCCACAAAGGCGTGCTGGTCATAGGATTCCAGGCTTTCGATCTCAACCCTGCCCTGCCGGGGTTCAGAGCGGTCGATCACCAGGGTGTTATGGGCAGGCCGGCTGGCCAAGTGCGGGGCCAAAGGCCCGGATCCGGAAGGACCTGGCGTGGCCAGAAGGGGTTTTCCGTTCAAGGATAGGGACAAGCTCAGGGCCTGGGCATCCCAAGCTGCATCGGTGGCCGGAATCCGGGGGCAGGTCCGCAGGCAGATACTCAGTTTGTTTTTCTTGACCATGGTGCAGAGCAGGCTAAGGCCGGCGCCAGGGAAGTCGTCCGCCTGGGGGGGAGCGCCGCCGGCCAGTTGGCGCAGGTTTTCCAAGGCTTCCGTCCCGAATAGCCAATAATGGGTCTCGCTGAGCACTCTGCCGGCCCTGAGGTCAGGTTCATTGCTTATTAATGCCGCCAGGTTGGCTCCGGTTGTGTAGGGGTCCCGCCTGGCATCAAACCCCAGCACCGTTTTCAGCGGCGTCCATCCCCAGTCAGGACCTGAGCCCCAGGGCGGGGCCAGGGCCCGGCACAGGGGAACCAGCTTACGCAATCCCGCCACCACCCCGGGCAATTCCAGATTGGATTTGCTGCCCAACCACAGGCCCAAGCCTCCCCATTGCACAGCAGCAGCCACCTCTGCCGTGGGCAGGGGAGCAGTGACATCAGACCAGGCCATGAGGTTGGCACCCAGCCGGGCCTGTCCTTTTTGCAGCCAGCGGGAGGACTCAGGGAGAAAGGTGAGGGTGGACCCCAGAAACAAAAGCGCCGCCGCCGCCCCTACCTGGCTGCGTTTTCCCGGCTGGGCGGGATCGTCCGGCCCCTGAGCCAAGACACTTCCCATTACCCTTAGCTGCACCATAATTTGGGTAAGTAGCTTGGGGTCCCAAGAGGAAATGTCTTTTAGAAAACAAAATGCAAAGAGCCAGTTCAAGGCCCTCACCGCAATCCACTTAGGCTCGATCCAGCCGAAACCCATAAGGGGCGGATTATGGGTGATAAAATGCTGAAGGTTCCGGGCTGCGGCCAGGGCCAGATCCGAATCCTGGGTGAGAAGGTGGGCCCGGGCCAGGCGGAGGGTGGTTTGCCCGCTGATCCAGGGCCACAGCGCCAGAATCTGCTCTGGTGACGGGTTCAGTTGGCTGGCAGGCAATGCCTTGTTTTCCGGCATTCCCGGCAAGGGGGATACCGCCTCCGCCCTGGCTGTGGCCATAATTTTCTGGGCCGGAAAATGGGTGCCAAAGGCCCTGATGGTCTGGGAGTCCAGCCTCAAGGGCAAGGCCCGGGCCAGCTCCACGTTCAGCCTGGCCGCCAACCCTGTGGGTTGGCCTGCATATCCGCACTGCGCCAGCAGTTCGGCCTGGGTCCTTTCGCCCCCCAACTCCTCGGCCACCTTGCCGGCGGCCCGGGAACGCCCCAGACGGGCCCAGATCCCTTTTACTCCCGGATCATCCATGGCCACGATAATAACACAGCCAAAAAGACTGGGCACTTATATGGTTTGGTCGTTCCGGCAAAGGCTTGGGTCTTGTCAAGAATGAGGATGTCTGCTAGTTTTGGAAAAATCTTCTAGAAGGGAATCCCGGTGGCGGCCGTTTCTCGTAACCTTCTTATATCAATCATCTTTTAGCCTGTGGCGCCTGTGGAGACAGCCGCGGCCATGGACCTGGGTTCCAACACCTTGCGCTTGCTGGTGGCCCAGGTGGATACTGGTGGCACAGGCGGGTGGCAGGCGCTGGACAGGGGTCTGGCAACCCCACGGCTGGGGCAAGGGCTTGATCCGGGCGGGTCCCTGGCGCCGGAGGCCAAAGAGGCGGCCCGGGGAGCGGCCTCGCTTTTCGTGCAAAAGGCCCGGGACTTAGGGGCCCGGAGTATTTTTTTAGGGGCCACCCAGGCCTGCCGGATCGCCAAGGATGGTCCCCAATTTGTGGAGCATTTGGCAAGTGATCTGGGCCTGGCTCAGGCACGGGTACTGAGCGCTCTCCAGGAGGCCCGCCTGGCCCGTCTGGGGGCCTTGAGCCGGCTGGAGGGTCCTACCCAGGGGGCTCTGCTGGCTGATGTGGGGGGAGGCTCCAGCGAACTGATAGCGCTGGGCCGGGGTGACGAGCGCATGATAAGCTTGAGCCTGGGAGCGGTCAGCCTCACTGAGGCCCTGCTGGTTAATGATCCGCCCTCTCAGTTTGAGCTCACCGCCCTGGATCAGGCGGTACAAAAGGGATTGCTGGGGCTGGACAGAGTGAGCGGCCATAGAGTCACCCGCCTGGTGGCCACTGCCGGCACTGCCGCTACTTTGGCCAGCCTGCGCCTGGGTCTGGAGCAATACCAGCCCGAGCGCATCAACAATCTTCGGGTCGGCCTGGAGGAACTGGAAGAGGAATCAGCACGTTTGTCAGCCTTGCCCTTGGAAGACCGGCGCCGCGTCCCCGGTTTGGAGCCGGAGCGGGCGGACATTATTTTGGCGGGGCTGGCTGTTTTAAGGGGGTTATTGCGGTATCTTTCCCTTGACGAAATCACGGTGATGGACGCCGGATTGCTGGAAGGGATTCTTTTGGACGGGCTCGGAGCAAAGGCTTAGAGGATCGGCCCGGTGAATGCCGGTTGGGGAGCGCGAAAAACATGCCAGATGACTTAGTCGCCATGGGACTTACCTTTGATGATCTAATACTCAAACCAGGGCACTCCCGGGTATTACCCAACGAGGTGGACACGGGCACTTGGATCACGCCCCAGGTGCGCCTGAATATCCCCATTGTTTCGGCGGCCATGGATACCGTCACCGAGTCCCAGACCGCCATCAGCCTGGCGCGCCAGGGCGGGCTGGGTTTTATCCACAAGAACATGCCGGATGCGGATCAGGCCTTGGAGGTGACCAAGGTTAAAAAATCCGAATCAGGCATGATTGTGGATCCGGTGACCGTGGAGCCCACGGCCAGCTTGAGCCAGGTGCTGGAGGTCATGGCCCGTTACCGCATATCCGGGGTCCCGGTGGTGGTGGGCCCCAAACTGGTGGGCATCATCACCAACCGGGACCTGCGCTTTGAGACCAACCTGGACCAGGTGGTGGAAAAGGTGATGACCAAGGAAAATTTGGTCACCGTGCGGGAGGGTATCACCCTGGAGGAATCCAAGGCCATCCTGCACAAGCACCGTATAGAAAAGCTGCTGGTCACTGACGAAGAGGGCAATCTCAAAGGCCTGATCACCATCAAGGATATCGAGAAAGTCCACAAGTACCCCTTATCGGCCAAGGATTCCTTGGGCCGCCTGCGGGTGGGCGCGGCGGTGGGTGTGGGCGAAGAAGGCCTCTTGCGGGCCGAAGCCCTGATCAAGGCCGGTGTGGATGTCATATGCGTGGATTCGGCCCATGGCCATGCCCAGGGGGTGATAGATTCGGTGGCCGAGATAAAGCGCGCCTATCCTGATTGCCAGTTGTTGGCTGGCAACGTGGCCACCGCCGATGGGGCCAAGGCCCTGGTTGAGGCCGGTGTCAATGGAGTAAAGGTGGGGGTCGGCCCCGGCTCCATCTGCACCACCCGGGTGGTGGCCGGCGTGGGCGTGCCCCAGATGACCGCCATTATGGATGTGTGTGAGATTACTAAAACGGCGGGCATCCCCTTGATCGCCGACGGCGGCGTGAAATATTCAGGCGATCTGACCAAGGCCCTGGCCGCGGGCGCCCAGGTGGTGATGATCGGCTCCTTGTTCGCCGGTACCGAAGAATCACCCGGAGAGACCATCCTGTTCCAGGGCCGCCAATACAAGATCTACCGGGGCATGGGCTCCATAGACGCCATGAAGGCGGGCTCGGCCGACCGCTATGCCCAGGCCAGCGAGGACCCCCAGCAAAAGCTGGTCCCGGAAGGCATCGTGGGCAGGGTGCCCTACCGGGGGCTTTTATCTGACAGCGTTTATCAGTTGGTGGGCGGCCTCAGGTCGGGCATGGGCTATGTGGGCGCGGCCGACCTGGAGGAGCTCCGCCGCAAGGCCCAGTTCGTGCGCATCACCGCGGCGGGTTTGCGCGAAAGCCATGTGCACGACGTGATAATTACCAAAGAAGCGCCCAACTACCGGGTGGAATGACCGGTTTCCTCTGCGACTGGGGTGCTCCAAAAAATAGGCAGGAGGCCGGCTTGAGCGATATCCATGCTGAAAAGATTCTCATCTTGGACTTCGGCGGTCAGACCACCCAGCTCATAGCCCGGCGGGTGCGCGAGGCCAGGGTATACTGCGAGATACACTCCTGCACCATGCCCTTGTCTGAGGTTAGAGCGTTTGCGCCCCGGGGCGTGATACTCTCCGGCGGCCCGGCCTCGGCCTATGCCCCCGGCGCCCCCACCATGGACGCCGGCGTGCTTGAATTGGGGGTGCCGGTATTGGGCATCTGCTATGGCATGCAGATCATCACCCAGCTCTGCGGGGGGCGGGTGGCCCCTGGCCAGCGGCGGGAATACGGGCCGGCGCTTCTGTCCATCAAGGCCGCTGCCGGCCCCTTTCGGGAGATGGACCCCAGTGAGCCCCAAAAGGTTTGGATGAGCCACGGAGACCGCATCGAAGAAATGCCCTCCGGCTTTGAAGCCTTGGCCGTGACCGACAACTCACCGATAGCGGCCATGGGCGATCTTAAAAAGAGAATCTTCGGGGTGCAGTTTCACCCGGAAGTGATGCACACGCCCCAGGGAGCGGCTATGCTGGCCGGATTTGTGTTGGGCGAGTGCGGCTGCTCTCCCACCTGGACCATGCACAACTTCGCCGAAGCCACCATCGCCGATTTCAAACAGCGCCTTTCCGGGCGCAAGGTCATCTGCGCCCTCTCCGGCGGGGTGGATTCCTCGGTGGTGGCCATTCTCCTGCACAAGGCCATCGGCAGTGAATTGACCGCCATATTCGTGGATAACGGCGTGCTCAGGGCCGGCGAGGTAGGCGAGGTGGCGGGCCTGTTCCGGGAGGTGTTCGGCCTGAACCTGGTGGTGGTGGATGCGGCGGACACTTTTCTGGAGCGCCTGCAAGGGATGACCGATCCCGAGGAGAAGCGCCGCATCATCGGTCACACCTTTATCGAGATATTCGAGTCGGAGGCGGCCAAGATCGGGCAGGTGGACTATCTGGCCCAGGGCACCCTTTATCCTGATGTGATAGAGTCGGTGAGCTTCAAGGGCCCCAGCGCCACCATCAAGAGCCACCACAATGTGGGTGGTCTGCCGGAGAAGATGCAACTCAAGCTGGTGGAGCCTTTGCGGGAGCTTTTCAAAGACGAGTGCCGCGAGGTGGGCCGCGAGTTGGGGCTCCCTGAGAGTATCGTTTCCCGGCAGCCGTTCCCAGGGCCGGGCCTGGCCATCCGCATCATGGGCGAGGTGACCAGACCGCGCCTGGACACCTTGCGCCAGGCGGACGCCATCGTTCAGGAGGAGATGAGAAAGGCCGACCTCTACACCAAGGTCTGGCAGTCTTTTGCTGTGCTGGTTCCGGTGAAGACCGTGGGGGTTATGGGCGATGAGCGCACCTATGAAGACGTGGTCGCCCTGCGCATTGTGGACAGCATAGACGCCATGACCGCAGACTGGTCCCGGGTGCCCCACGAGCTTTTGGCGCGTATGTCCAGCCGGATCATAAATGAGGTCTCAGGGGTTAACCGGGTGGTCCTGGATATCTCCAGCAAGCCCCCGGCCACCATCGAGTGGGAGTAGCGGTGGAGAGCTCCTTGACCGCCTACCATGACATATACTGAATAGGCCGCCGATGGGTGGGAGTTGTTTGCAGGTGACCAAGCAAGACTTTGTCAGAGTCCGCTCCCATGCGTGACCGGGTCTGGCTGGCAATCGATCTGGCGGCGGGGAAGAATTTCCCAGCTCTGCACCGATGGTTGGCCGCACAGCAGGCCAAGGAGTGCGGCCCCAATTTGTTCACCTTTTTCTTTGAGTATCAACACGACCTGACCGCTGAACTAAAAACACAGGTGCGCCAGGCGGTAAACCCTGCCGAGGGCGACCGCCTCTACTTGATATACAAGGATTATAATGATGGTGAGGTGACCGGCGCCTTTCTTTTCGGTGAGCGCGGTCTGCCTCCCTGGCAAAAGACAAACTGACTTTTAACCCGTCATAATAGGGCCAATCCATGTCCTCCAACTTCGTGCATCTTCATACCCACACCGCCTACAGCCTTCTGGATGGGGCCATCCGCCTCGATGACTTGATGGCCCGGACCAAGGAGCTGGGCATGGATTCGGTGGCTATCACCGATCACGGCAACATGTTCGGGGCGGTCAACTTCTTTCTCAAGGCTCTAAAGGCGGGAATCCGGCCTGTTATCGGCTGCGAGATCTATGTGGCGCCTGGGGACCGCCGGGACAAGGAGCACCGGCCCGGCCAGGAAGTGGCCCACCACCTGGTGCTTTTGGCCAAGGACCTCAACGGCTACCAAAATCTGGTGCGGCTGGTGAGCGCGGGTTACATGGAGGGTTTCTACTACAAGCCCCGCATCGACCGCCAGCTTCTCAAAGAGCATCATGAGGGGCTGATCGCCCTCAGCGCCTGCCTTCATGGCAAGGTCCCCTCCCTGCTCCTGGCGGGCAAAGAGGACCGGGCCGTCAAGGCCGCTGAGGAACTGGCCGCCATCATGGGCGAGAATAATTTCTTCCTGGAGCTTCAGGATGCGGGATTGCCTGAACAGAAAAAGGTTAACCCGGGCCTGGTGGAGATCGCCGGCAAGCTGGGCCTGGGCCTGGTGGCCAGCAATGACTGCCACTACCTGAAGCGGGAAGATCACGAGGCCCATGACGCCCTTCTTTGCATCCAGACCGGCAAAACCATAAGCGACCGCGACCGTATGCGGCTCTCGGGCGAACTTTACTTCAAGTCGCCTCAAGAGATGAAGGAACTCTTCGGAGATATTGAGGGTGCCTTGGATAACACCGGCGAGATCGCCCGCCGCTGTGAGTTTGAACTCCCCCTGGGCCAATTGCGCTTCCCCCGGTTTCCCCTGGAAAACGGCGAAACCGCGGAAGAACGCTTACGGCAGGACGCCCGCCAAGGGCTGGATCGCCGCTACCAATCCTGGGAACGGCGCGGGATAAGTTTTGACCGGGATAAGTATGAGAGCAGGATGGCCTATGAGTTGGACATCCTCTGCCAGATGGGGTTTGCCGGTTATTTTTTGGTGGTGGCCGACTTTATCAATTGGGCCAAAAACAAAAATATCCCGGTGGGGCCGGGCCGGGGATCGGCCGCGGGCTCCATCGTGGCCTATGCACTGCGCATAACCGACTTGGATCCCTTGCGCTACGGCCTTATTTTCGAGCGCTTCTTGAACGTGGAGCGTAAGTCCATGCCCGACATTGACGTTGATTTTTGCATGGACCGCCGGGGCGAGGTGCTGGACTACGTCAGCGAGCGCTACGGCAAACTCAACGTGGCCCAGATCATCACCTTCGGGTCCATGCAGGCCCGGGCCGTTATCCGCGATGTGGGCCGCGTCCTGGATATGCCCTACAACGAAGTGGACCAAATCGCCAAACTGGTGCCGGCAGTCCTGGGGATCAACCTGGAACAGGCCTTGGAGAAAGAGCCCCGCCTGGTGGAGCGCATGAAGAGCGATCCCCAGGTGAACAAGCTGGTGGAGATCGCCCGCGCCCTGGAAGGACTGCCCCGGCACGCCTCCACCCACGCCGCAGGTGTGGTCATCGGAGACGTGCCCCTCAGCGAGGTGGTTCCCCTTTATAAAGGGCCCAAGGACGAGACCGTCACTCAATTCGACATGAAGTGTGTGGAAAAGGCGGGGTTGATCAAATTTGACTTTCTGGGGCTGCGCACGCTCACGGTTCTGAACCTGGCCGTGGAGATGGTGCGCGAGGGGAAAAATCCTGATTTCTCTTTAGAGGATATCGACCTGGAGGACAAGGAGACCTACAAACTGCTTTCCCGGGGGGATACCACCGGCGTGTTCCAGCTGGAATCTTCGGGGATGAAGGAGCTGTTGGCCAAGATGCGGCCCGAGACCTTTGAGGACGTCATCGCCTTGGTGGCGCTTTATCGTCCCGGCCCCTTGGAGAGCGGCATGGTGGATGACTTCGTGGCCCGTAAACACGGGGAAAAGAAGGTGTCCTACCTTTTGTCTCAATTGGAACCAGTGCTCAAGGAAACCTATGGCGTTATCGTCTACCAGGAACAGGTGCAGGAAATCGCCGGCCTTTTGGCGGGATATTCCCTGGGCGAGGGCGACATCCTGCGCCGGGCCATGGGCAAGAAGGTGGCTGAAGTGATGGAGGCGCAAAGAGAGCGCTTCATGGCCGGGGCCAAAGAAAACGGGGTGGACAAAAAGAAGGCCGCTGAAATCTTCGACCTCATGGCCAAATTCGCCGGCTACGGCTTCAACAAGTCCCACTCCGCCGCCTATGGACTCATCGCCTTCCAGACCGCCTATATGAAGACCCATTATCCTCTGGAGTTCATGGCCGCGCTGCTTACCAGCGAGATGAACAACAGCGACAAGGTGATGCTGCACATCGCCGAGTGCCGCGAACGGGGACTAACGGTGCTGCCTCCGGATATCAACCTCTCGGGCCGGAATTTCACGGTAAGTGAAGATGCCATCCGTTTCGGGTTGGCGGCGGTCAAGAATGTGGGACTGGGGGCGGTGGACGTCATCTTGGAGACCCGCGAACAAGGAGGGCGCTTTAGCAGCCTCTTTGATTTTTGCGAGCGGGTCAGCCTGCGCAAGGTTAACCGCCGCGTCCTGGAGAGCCTAATCAAGTGCGGGGCCTTTGACTCCACCGGCGCCGAACGTTCGCAGATGATGGCGGTGCTGGACGAGGCCATGGACATAGGCCAAAAGCTGGGGCGTGACCGCGAAGGCGGCCAGGTGAATATGTTCGGCGCCTTTCAAGAGGCTTCCGGCGCGGAGCCAGTGAAGGATCTGCCCCCGGTGCCTCCTTGGAGCGAGGCCGATCTTTTGGCCTATGAAAAAGAGGCGCTTGGTTTTTACATCACCGGTCACCCCTTGAGCAGCTTCCGGGAAGAGATGGAACGCCTGTCTTCCTTGGATACCGTAACTCTGCAGTCTGCCAAAGACGGCATGACCGTGCGCCTGGCCGGCCTTCCCGCCGAGGTGAAGGAAAAGATCACCAAACGGGGAGACCGCATGGCCTTTGTGCGTCTGGAGGATCTCAAGGGGTCGGCGGAGCTGATCGTGTTTCCGGATTGTTACTCCGAGGCCGCCCTCATCCTTAACCAAGAGACGCCTATCTTGGTAAAGGGGGTGGTGGACAAGGATGAACGCGGGGTGAAGCTCAAGGCCACCCGGATTGTCGCCCTGGAAGAGGCGTCGCAAACCATGACCGCCCGTCTCAGCTTGAAAGTACAGGCCTCAGGACTTACCCGGGAAAAGCTGGTTTTGTTGCGCCAGGCCTTGAGCAGTCATCCCGGCTCCTGCCGGGTGTCGTTGCATCTTAAGGTGCCGGGTAAAGGAGAGGCCGTCCTGGCTCTGCCCAATAATTACCGCGTGGATCCTGGGCAGGCTCTGGTGGATGAGGTAAACGAGCTGTTCGGCCATAAGGTGGTGGAACCCATATTAGCCGGGGAATGAGTTTGATTATTAACCGGCTGAATCGGGATATTGCCTTTGATTGTTTTACAGGGAGATTAATATGGCAAAATTTTTGTTTGTTTTGAGCCGGGGTCTGGAAGATCCCACCCGGGCCACCCGCTGTTTCCAGTTCGCCAAGCTGGCCAAGGAAGACGGCAACGAGGTGACCGTATTCCTAATCGACGACGCTGTGATCTTCGCCCGCCTGGGAGCGGCCGAGCATGTTAAAGCGCCCACCAGCGACGAGTTGAAACCGTATTTGGATTACCTGATCGAAAACAAAACCCCCATCATGGTCTGCACCCCCTGCGCCAACAACCGCTTGATAGACCCGGAGGATTTTGTTGAAGGCGCCCGGCTGGAGACAGGCAAAACCCTGATCGAGCTGGCCAAGGAAGCCAAGGTCTTCACCTTTTAATTTGATCGGTGCGGCCTTAGGCATAGGGTTGGGGTAAGGAGGGGCCATGGTCTTCGACGGCGTTGGTTCCGTGGCCCTGGGGGCGAGGGCGCCGGGCGTTAAGGTGCATTTTAGGGACGGCCGACGCGTAGCCATGTTTCCCGAATTGAAGGTCATGTCTGTCACCTCGCCCAGCGGTCAGACCTGCTCCTTAAAGAGCACTGAAGGAGCGCCTTATCTGGCTGCCTTGTGCTCAGATGAAAAGGTAGCCGAACAGATTCGGGACCATCTGGGTGCCCATCCCGCTAAATTGGCGGGCAAGCCGGCCAAGGTCCCTTCCGAGGAATTGCCGCAAATTGAGTCGGTGCATCTGGTGGACCGCTACGTCTAAAGGTTGGTCGCGGTTGCAGTCATGGCAGCTTGTCATGCGGATTCGGTTTGGCAGGCCCGCCCCTTTAGGTGGAAGAAGAACTTAAGACCTTTCTGCACCTTTTGGGAGAATAATTTGGGCGCCAGAATATCTCCTGCCACCCGCTTGTTTATCTCGCCCAGAGTGGGATAGGGATGTACGGCAGCCGCTAAAGTGGCTGTCTTGACCTTGCCGCTTAGGACCGCCACCCACTCGTTTAGCAACTCGCCTGCATGCAGCCCCACAATCTGCACCCCCAAGGGCTTTTCGTCCTTATCCACCAGCATCTTGAGCCTTCCGCTGCGCTGACCTTCGGCCAGGCTGCGGTCGTTGTCCTTGAACTCCTCAATCCAAACCTTGTATTTGATGCCTGCCTTTTGGGCGGCCTTTTCATTCATGCCGATGGAGGCCAGCTCCGGTGAGGCGTAAGTGCACCAAGGCATATAGGTGTAGTCTATCTTGCGGGGCAGACGGAACACGGCGTTTGCCAAGACCACGCCCCCTTCATATCCCGCCGCATGGGTAAACTGATAAGACCCGGTGACATCGCCGGCCCCGAAGATGTGCTTTTGGGTAGTCCGGAGGCGGTTGTCCACCTCGAGCCCCTTGGGGCTGTATTTCACACCGGCAGCCTCCAGGCCGAGGCCCTCCAGATTGGCCTTGCGCCCCAGGGCCACCAAGAGCTTGTCCGCCTTGAGCCTGATCCCTTGTCCGCCTGAGTCAGTGAAGGTCACCTCGGCCTGGGAGCCCAGGGACCGGGCCTGCTTGAGGTCGGTGCCAAGATGAAATTCCACACCCTCTTGCATCAGGGCCTCCATGACCACATCGGCCATGTCCTTGTCTTCCTTGCTGAGAATCTGACCGCCGCGCTGCACCACCATGACCTTGGTACCAAGGCGGCCAAAGGCCTGGGCCATCTCAATGGCGATGGGCCCGGCTCCCACCACGATCATGGACTGAGGCAGGCTGTCCAGGGAGAATAGCTCCTTGTTGGTGAGGTAAGGGGTTTGATCCAGGCCCGGCAGGGGCGGGGCAGCGGGAGCGGAGCCGGTGGCAATCAGCCAGCGCCCGGCGCTGTAGGTTTTTCCTTCCATCTCAACCTTGTGCTCATCAATAAAAGCGGCAGAGCCGAACTCCACCTGCGCCCCCAGGCCGCAGAAGCGCTCTACGGAATCATGCTTTTGGATGGTGGTGATGACGTCTTTGATGCGGGCGGTGATGCGGGAAAAGTCCACTGCCGGCGGCTGCACCTGGGGAAGGCCATAGGCAGGGGCGATTTTGATCATATGGTAGACCTGGGCGGACTTGATCAGGGTTTTGCTGGGCACGCAGCCAAAGTGGAGGCAGTCCCCGCCCAAATGGGGCTCTTTTTCTATGAGCAAGGTCTTGGCGCCAAGCTGGGCCGCCCCTGAAGCCACGGTGAGGCCGGCGGCGCCGCCTCCGATTATGCCCAGGTCGTAATCATAGCTAGCCATGCTTCCTTCCTTTTCATCCTTGGTCAGGCAGGCGATTATCAAGCCTGCAGGTGGGCCTGCCGCTTCTTCTGCACATAATTCATGATTAATTTCACCACCAGAGGAAACACCCCCAGGATGACGAAGGAGATGATCAGCTCCGGGGAGAGGATGTCGCCCGGGGATTTGATCTTGCCCAGCTGAGTGCCGGCATTGACATACACGGCGGTGCCGGCCAGCATGCCGACCTGGGACAC
Source organism: Desulfarculaceae bacterium (assembly GCA_050116255.1). Classification (GTDB taxonomy): domain Bacteria; phylum Desulfobacterota; class Desulfarculia; order Desulfarculales; family Desulfarculaceae; genus JASFOZ01. The sequence continues at coordinate 4,871 of JASFOZ010000009.1, read as the reverse complement.
CCAGTAGAAAGTGACGAGCCGGATGGGAGTGAGCCCCATGACCAGGTTGATGATAAAGAAGGGAAAGGCGGGCACCAGGCGCAGAGAGAAGAGATAGAAGGCGCCGTCTCTTTTGATGCCTTCGTTTATGGGCCGGATCTTGTCCCCGAATTTTTTCTGGACCCAATAGCCCAGAACATAACGGGCAAAGAAACAGGCCAAAGTAGCGCCGATGCTGCTGGCAAAGGAGACCGTGACCAGGGCGGGCCAAAAGCCGAACATGGCCCCGCCGGCCAGGGTCATGATGGCCGCGCCGGGCAGGGAAAAAGCGGTGACCAGGATATAGACCCCAAAATAGCCGCCCAGGAGCAGCAGGGGGTTCTCTTGGTAGTAGGCGCCGAAGCGGCCTTGCAGCCTGCCCAGATTTTCAAAAGACAGCTCCCGGTGCAGCCCCATCCCGAAAAAGAGGGCAAAGGCCGCTATGATCAAGGCCACGATGGCCAGCTTGATGACCAACCCCTTATTCATGGGGGCATCCTCTTTGTTTACAGTTTTTATTTACGGTTTAAGGACCAGTCGTAGTCCAGATATTTGATCTCAATGTCCTGCCGGTTTTGGTCCAGCTTTGCCTTCAGATCGCCCTGGGCGTACTTAAGGAAAAAACCGATTACATCATCGGAGAAGTCCTCAGCGAACCACCTAAAGATACGGCTCACGTATAGCTCATTGCCCTTTGGGTAATTGCTCTTGGGGTCATTGATAAAGGCGCGGGTGACTTTATCAAGCTGCCGGTCCAGGGTTTGTCCCTGATAGGGCTCGGCTAACAAGGGCGGGCAGCTTTTGGAGGCGCAGTTGATGGCAAAGTGGACCCTGGGGTCCTTGAACTGAGGGCGCAGGATATCGTGCTCCAGGTTGTCCAGGGTGATGATCTTGCCCCGCAGGCGGACGATCTTTTTTGACCAGGGGCTGAAGAAAAGTCCCCCCAGATCCTTTATGGACTTCAGGTCAGGGTAGCGGCTGAGGATCAACTTGATGGTCCAGGCGTTGTAAAGGTTGATGTAAAAGGCGAACTGGTCCCGGCGGGGGAGCTTGTCTATCTCTATTTTTTTCATAGCGCCCAGGAATGCATCCAGCTTGGCTTCCTGGTCTTTGAAGCCTTGGTAATCCACCCCGGTGCTGGTGACATGCTTTTTCAATAGCTCGGCATAAAGGCCGTAGTCAATGGGACCACCCGTCTGGGCAGAGGCAACCAGTGTCAGCCAGGCAGCCCCTAGAATTAGGGTTACGAAAAGGAAGAAAGGTTTTTTAATCATGGACCTTTCTCTTTAGGATTTTTTAAGGACCGGACGCCCCCATGGCCGGCAATAATGACCTCATGGGCCAGCCCGATAAAAAGGCCGTGTTCCACTAATCCCGCCCGTTTCTCCAGCCTGGCGGCCAGTTCCGTTGGGTCTGCAATGGGGCCGAAGCTACAGTCCAGAATAAAATTTTCCTGGTCAGTGCGAAAGGGCTTGCGCTCCCGGCCCCGGCGCAGGGTCGCCTTCCCGCCCAGGTCCTTTAAAAAGCCCAGGTGGCTCTGCCAGCCGAATTCCACCACCTCCAGGGGTACGGCCCAATTAGTGCCCAGACAGGGGGAGAGCTTGCTCTCATCCACGATGATCACCTCACGCCGGCTGGCCTGGGCCACCATCTTTTCCCGCAGCAGGGCGCCTCCTCCCCCTTTGATCAGGTTCAAGCCCGGGTCCACCTCATCGGCGCCGTCAATGGTCAGGTCAATAAGGGGATGCTCTGCCAGAGAAGTGAGGGGAATGCCCAGAACGGCGGCCTCTTTGGCCACTTCCTGGGAGCAGGGCACCCCCAGCACCTCTGTCAGTTGGCCGGCGGCCAACAGCTCCGCCAGCCGGACCAGGGCGAAATGGGTGGTGCTGCCGTGGCCCAGGCCCACAACCATGCCCGAGGCGATCTGGGCCACCGCCGCCTGGGCAGCCGCTTGCTTCAACTGATCCCGGTTACTTGGCATATGCTGGCACCAGGAAAGAGCGTCCAATTTTTTGCCGACAGAAGCAGGATCTCGGAGTCCAGCTTTGCCTTTTTCCCCATCATGCCGAGGGTCGCAAAAGTCAAATGCATCCTTTGCCCTTGGCTTCGCCCTGGTTTAGGCAAAGGCGCTGCTGAGGCGGTCTAATTCTTTGACCACGTCGCCGCGTATGTGAAAGCGAATCACCTGGCGGCCAGCCGCCAACAAGGCCTGTCGGTCTCCCAGGGCCTGGGCCAGCTTGAGCACCCCGAAGCTCATGGTGGAGGCCGCTTGCCCGGGGCTATCAGGTATGGGGACGTCATCCGCGGTCTCTGAGGTGAACTGGATAAAAAGGCCCCTACCGGCGTCTCCCTTGTGTAACTGCCCGGTGGAGTGCAGAAAACGGGGGCCGTAACCCGAAGTGGTGGCCAGCTGCGTCTTTTTTCTCAGGCCCAGGCGCAGGGTAAGTAGGGCCTGGTCAGCCTCGGGGCTGGGTTGAATGTAGGCCTGGAGGGCCACATAGGCTCCGGCTTGGGCTCCAGCCATAAACTGCTCCAGGGCCCTGACAACATCGTCTGCGCTGATGTCGCCATACACGGTGATGTTGCCGTCAACAAATGCCGGTTCCAGCTCAGGCAGCCGCCCCTCCTTTTGATAGGCAGCCACCATATCCCGGGCCGCCACCTTGGCCGCCTCCACGTTGGGCTGGTCAAAGGGATTGATGCCGAGCAGATGACCGGCCACGGCAGTGGCCATCTCCCAGGTGAAAAACTGCCCCCCCAGATCATAGAGATCGTTCAGGCGCATCCAGATGCAAGGGTGTCCCGCCTCTTCCAAGGCTTGGATGCCGGCGTCATATTTGTATTCGTTATCCAGGCGCAGATATACAAAGAGCCGGTCGCTGGCATAGGCCTGGGGCGGGCCCAGGGGCTCGCCCACCACCGGCAAGATGCCCTTGCCTTCCTTGCCGGTGCTCTCGGCGATTAGCTGCTCCACCCAGTCGCTGAAACTGGCTATGGAGGGTGAGGCAATAATGGTGACCTTGTCGCGGCCCTCCAGGGCGGCTGTGCCCAGGACCGCACCCAGACGGGCGCCGCTGTTGTCCCCGGCCACCGGGCAGTTGCTGCTTTCGCAGTTGGAGGTTGCGATCAAGGCCCGGTCCAAGAGCATCTGCGGATCAACCCCCACCAGCGCCGCCGGAACCAGCCCGAAATAGGACAAAACCGAGTAGCGGCCGCCGATGTTGGGGTCGTTGCGGAAGGTCTTGCGAAAGCCGTATTCCCGGGCCATTTGGTCCAGCTTGCTGCCGGGATCGGTTATGGCCACAAAATGCTCCCCCGCCTTTTCCTCCCCCAGCTTTTCTTGGGTGAGGTTGTAGAAGTATTTGAAGAAGGAGAGGGTCTCCACGGTGCCCCCGGATTTGGTAGAGACGATGAACAAGCTGCGGGACAGGTCCAGGGCCTGGCCCCAGGCTGCGACCGCCTCAGGATCGGTGCTGTCCAGCACCGCCAAGTCCAGGTGGCCGGGGGCTGTCCCAAAGGTCTTGGCAAAGACCTCCGGCGCCAGGCTGGAGCCGCCCATGCCCAGGAGCAGGGCATGGGTGTAGCCTGCTTCTTGCACCGCTTTAACTAGGTCTTTGACTGCCCCCAAGCTCTCCTGAATGCGTTCGGCTATATCCAGCCAACCCAGGCGGTTGCTGATATCCTTCGGCTCTGGCTTCCATAAGGTGTGGTCATGGGCCCAGATGCGGCTCAGCACCCGGTCTTGGCGGAACCGGCTCAGGGTTTGCTGCACCGGCTCTTGCAGGCTGCCCAAGGCGGCTGAGTATTGGGGGGAGCCGGTTTGCAGCAGGTCACGCTTGTGGGCTAGTCCCTTTAACAAGGATTCAAAGGAGGCTGTAAAGGCGGCTATTCCCTCATCCAACAGCTTGGCTGCAACTGATTCAAGGCTGATACCCAGCTTGTCCAGGGCCGCGAGCTGAGCTTGGGCCTGGTCCAGGCCTTGGTCCAGGGTGGGGGCCACGGTTCCATGGTCTTCAAAGGCGCTCAGGGTGGCCGGGGGCAGGGTATTCACCGTATCAGCGCCTATGAGCTGGTCCACGTATAAAGTGTCGGGATAGAGCGGGTTTTTCACGCCGGTGCTGGCCCACAACAGCCTTTGCACCCGAGCGCCTTTGGCCTTAAGAGCCTCCCAATCCGCACCGGAGAAAATCTCCTTGAAACGGACATAGGCCGTCTTGGCAACGGCCACCGCGGTTTTTCCCAAGAGCTCCTGGTTTCCTTTTTCCGCGAGCAGCCTGTCCACCATGGAGTCCAGCCGGGAGATGAAAAACGAGGCCACCGAGGCCACCCGGCCCGGTTCGCCGCCCTTATCCGCCAGGGCCCTCAGGCCGGCCATGTAGGCCTCTGCTACTGACTGGTACTGAGCCAGGGAAAAGATAAGGGTGGCGTTGACGTTTATGCCCTCGGCAATAAGGGCTGTAATAGCCGGTATGCCCTCAGGCGTCGCCGGAATCTTGATCATCAGATTGGGCCGGTTCACCGCCGCCTGCAGGCGTTTGGCCTCAGCGATGGTGCCCTGGGTGCCAGCGGCCAGCCGGGGGTTGACCTCCAGGTTGACAAAACCGTCTTGCCCGCCGCTGGCCTCATAAACAGGCGCAAACACATCGCAGGCTCGGGTGATATCCTCCAGGGCCAGGGTCTGGTACATCTCCTCTGCGGACTTGTCTCCCTCTGACCAGACAAGCAGATCCTGGTTGTAATCGGCGCTGCTCACAATGGCTTTTTCAAAGATGGAGGGATTGGAGGTTATTCCCTTGAGCCCTCTGTCCACCAGGGCCTGGAGCTCGCCATGGCTGGTGAGGGAGCGCCGGATA
>JASFOZ010000008.1:0-21784 GCA_050116255.1 Desulfarculaceae bacterium | reverse complement strand
CCCGCTGAGGTGTGGCCGCCCCGGACGGCATAACGGACCCGGCTGCCGTGCCCCGGCAGCCAATGACCCTGGGCGCCGCCGATTACCAGCACATCGTAATGGTCCAGGGAAATCTCCTTGCCTCCGAAACCGATGTGGCAGCGCCCGGCCACCACCTTGCCCGCGTGGGTGCCGTCCCGGTAATGGCTGCGGCAGACATACAGCTCCTGGGTGGCGGTATGGCCGCCCCGGACGGCGCCGGGGGGGATGCGCTGGTCATGGACCCTGACCCAATGCGGCTGGGCCCAGGCCGTGGCCGGCAGGGATAAGGCCAACATAAGCAGGGCATACCGGTAAAGTGGCGCCATCTGAAGCCTCCGGGAACGGTTCTTTTCAGGGCGGGCGTTTTCAAGAATAATGAAAAACGCTTTATTATCAGGCCGCCTTGCTCTTTTTGGCCAGGGCTTTTTTGAGATATTGGCCGGTGTAGCTCTGCGCCGCCTGGGCCACTTCCTCGGGCGTGCCCGTAGCCACCACCTCGCCGCCACGGTCTCCGCCCTCGGGCCCCAGGTCGATCACGTAATCGGCGGTCTTGATCACCTCCAGGTTGTGCTCGATCACCACCACGGTGTTGCCCATGGAGACCAGCCGGTCCAAGACATTGAGGAGCTTTTCGATGTCCGCAAAGTGCAGGCCGGTGGTGGGCTCATCCAGGATGTAGAGGGTGCGCCCGGTGGCGCGCTTGCCCAGCTCCTTGGAGAGCTTCACCCGCTGGGCCTCGCCTCCGGAAAGGGTGGTGGCGGGCTGGCCCAGCTTGATATAGCCCAGGCCCACATCCACCAGGGTCTGCAGCTTGCTGCGGATCTGGGGCACGTTCTGGAAAAACTCCAGGGCCTGGTTGCAGGTCATGTCCAGCACATCGGCGATATTGGAGCCCTTATAGGTTATCTCCAGGGTGTCGCGGTTGTAGCGCAGGCCGTGGCAGACCTCGCATTTCACATACACGTCGGGCAGAAAATGCATCTCGATCTTGATGATGCCGTCGCCGTCGCAGGCCGGGCAGCGCCCCCCGCGCACGTTGAAGGAGAAGCGCCCCGGCTTGTATCCCCGGGAGCGGGACTCGGGCACCTTGGCGAAAAGCTCCCGGATGGGGGTGAAGACCCCGGTGTAGGTGGCCGGGTTGGAGCGGGGGGTGCGGCCTATGGGGCTCTGGTCAATGTCTATTACCTTGTCCAAATGCTCCAGGCCATCAATGCCGCTGACCGCCCCGGCCCGCTCCCGGGAGCGGTAGAGCCGCTGGGCCAGGGCCCGGTACAGGGTGTCCAGCACCAGGGTGGACTTGCCCGAGCCGGAGACGCCGGTTACGCAGGTGAAAAGCCCCAGGGGAAAGCGCACCTTGATGTCCTTAAGGTTGTGCTCAGTGCAGCCCTTAAGCTCCACCCAGCCCCGCTTGGGCCGGCGGCGGCGGCCCGGAACCGCGATGGACTTGCGCCCGGAGAGATACTGGCCGGTTATGGACTTGCGCGAGCGCAACAGGCTCTTGGGGGTGCCCGCAAAGACCACCTCCCCGCCCAGGCGGCCCGCCAGGGGGCCCATATCCACCACAAAGTCGGCGGCGCGGATGGTGTCCTCGTCGTGCTCCACCACCATGACGGTGTTGCCCAGATCGCGCATGCGGGCCAGCGTGGCCAAGAGGCGCTTATTGTCCCTCTGGTGCAGGCCGATGCTGGGCTCGTCCAGCACATAAAGAACCCCTACCAGGGCCGAGCCGATCTGGGTGGCCAGACGGATGCGCTGGCCCTCGCCCCCGGAGAGGGTGCCGGAGGTGCGGTCCAGGGTGAGGTATTCCAGGCCCACATTGGCCATAAAGCCCAGGCGCTCGGATATCTCCTTGAGCACCTTTTCGGCGATGATCATCTCCCGCCGGCCCAGTTTGAGCCCGCTGAAGAATTCCTCGGCCTCCCGTACCGAAAGCTTCGTCACCTCCCAGATGTTAAGGTCCCCCACCCTTACCGCCAGGGAGGTGTCCCTGAGCCTGGCCCCGCCACAGGCCGAGCAGGGCTGGGAGTTCATGTAGCGTTCCATCTCCTCGCGGCGGTAGTTGGAGTTGGTCTCCCGGTAGAGGCGCTCCAGGTTGTTGATGATGCCTTCCCAGGGGCGCCGGAAGTAATGTCCCCTGCCCTCGCGCTCCAGGTTGAACTCCAACTTATCCTCAGTGCCGTAGAGGATGGCATGCTGGGCCGCGTCGGAGAGGTCCTTCCAGGGGGTGTAGAGGTCAAAGCCCAGATGCCTGCCCACGGTCTCCAGCATCTGGTGGTAATAGCCGCTGGTGTTGCTGCCCCCGGGCGCCAAGGCCCCTTCCTTGATGGATAGGCTGGGGTCGGGCACCACCAGGTCGGGATCAAAGAAGATACGCTGGCCCAGGCCGTCGCACTCGGGACAGGCCCCTTGGGGGGAGTTGAAGGAAAACATCTGGGGAGTCAGCTCGGGCAGGCTGATCCCGCACTGATCGCAAGCCAGGTGCTCGCTGAAAAGCTCCTCCTGGTCAGGGCCGCCGTCCTTACCGTGAATCCAGGCTATAAGCAGGCCCTCGCCCATGCGCAGGGCCAGCTCCACGCTGTCGGTAAGCCGGCGGCTGACGCCCTGTTTGATCACTATGCGGTCTATCACCGCCTCGATGGAGTGCTTTTTGTTCCTCTCCAGGGACGGGGCCTGGCTCAGGTCACAGAGGCTTCCGTCCACCCTCGCCCGCACGAACCCGTCCTTGAGCAGCCGCGCAAAAACCGCCTTGTGCTCTCCCTTGCGCCGGATGACCACCGGCGCCAGCAGGGTCAGACGGGAATCCGGTTCCAGCCCCTGCAGCCGGTCCACAATCTCCTGGGGGGATTGGGAGCGGATGATCCGGCCGCAAGAGGGGCAATGGGGGGTTCCGGCGCGGGCGAACAAAAGGCGCAGATAGTCGTATATCTCGGTGACCGTGGCCACAGTGGAGCGCGGGTTTTTGGAGGTGGTCTTTTGTTCGATGGCAATCGCCGGGCTCAGGCCCTCTATGGATTCCACGTCCGGCTTATCCATACGCTCCAGAAACTGGCGGGCATAGGCGGAGAGCGATTCCACATAGCGGCGCTGGCCCTCGGCGTAGATGGTGTCAAAGGCCAAAGAGGATTTGCCCGATCCCGAGAGGCCGGTGATCACCACCAGCTTGTCCCGGGGCATCTTTACCTCGATGTTCTTAAGATTGTGCTGCTTGGCACCACGGACGATTATGTTCTTAAGCATGGCCCATAACAATCAGGTCCGGGCGCTCACAGCCCGGCGGATTTTACATTGAGACTCGCTTGCGGCACTAGGGCAATGTTAACACGCCGGGTTTGATTTGCCGACCATAGCTTGAGCCTGCGCCCTCTCAGGCTATTCGCCAACAATCCTGAGCGCTTGGCCGCCTCTATAGGGATTATTCATCTCTAGCTGGAGGTGTAGGAAGCGAATTGGGCCGCCTGCAGGTACTGCTCGGAGAGCTGGTCTTTGTCCAGGCCCAGGCTGGCACAGGCCTGGTTCACTTCCTCCCAGCGCCCCCGCTCATAGGATTTCACCAGCTCCAGCACCAAGGCCAGGCGTCCCTCTTTTTTCAATAGCGCCGCGCTCACATCATCGGCCAGATTCAGCTCTTCCAGAATCTCGGCTTGAGGCCGGCCCAGCATGGCGTCCAACAATGAAAACAGGCCTATGAGGAAGAGATCAGGAGCCCGCGAGGCCAAACCGGCTTCAGCAGCCAGCAGCTCTGAAAAGCGGGCCCGAATGACCGCGGTGGCCATAAGCTCGGCTGGTTTGTCGTCTCCCAGGTTGTAGACCGCCAAGAGTGAAGCCCATTGTCTGATCTGGTTTTCGCCCAAAAGGGTGACCGCCTGCTTGAGTGAGTTTACCTGTTGGCGCACGCCAAAGGCGACGGAGTTGATATATTTGAGAAGCTTGTAAGACATGGAGGCATCTGCGCCCACCAGGCGGCTGAGGGAGTCAAAATCCATGTGAGCCGTATTTATCTCCTTGAGCAGGCGCAGATAATGCAGCTTACTGGAGGGCAGGTCCTTGCGGGCCACGATGACCGGCTTGCTGAAAAAGTACCCCTGGAACAAGGTATAGCCCATACTCAGGGCCCGGTTGAACTCTTCTTGGGTTTCCACCTTTTCCGCCAGCAGCACGATGCCTTGCGGTAAAAGGGTTTCTGCCAGGCGCTGTTGCTCCTGGCCGTCAGATTCCAGAAAATCCACCTTGACGATGTCTGCCATCTCCAACAGAGGAGCATAGTCCGGCCTTTGCACAAAATCGTCCAGGGCCAGCTTGAAGCCTTTTTGCTTTAGAATCCGGCAGGCCTCCAACACCGGAGTCTCCGGCTCCACTGTCTCCAGGATCTCCACCACGGTCAGGGAACGGGGCAGGTTCAAGGCGTACTTTTCCAGTAATAGCCGCCGGGTGAAGTTTATGAAGGCCTTGGAGCCATGGGTGAGGGCCTCCATGCCGAACAACAGCAGGCTGTCGGCGATAACCCTGGAGGAGGCCTGGTCTCCGTCCTGTTGATGGAAAAAATTTTCCACTCCGGAGCGGAATAAAAGCTCATAGCCATATACACCCAGCTTTTCATTCAAGATCGGCTGCCTGGCTATGAAACGTTCCATGGTTAATTCAAGGCTCTAGAGGCAGGAATATAGGAAAAAACCCGCTTGGACATGGACAGTCTACTTGCTTTGAGCCCGCTGCGCCATCTGCACCGCCATAAGCACCGCCGCTTTGAGGCTGGCCGGGTTGGCCTGGCCCTTGCCGGCGATGTCATAGGCGGTTCCATGGTCAACGCTGGTCCTAATGATAGGAAGCCCCAAGGTTACGTTAACCGCGTCTTCAAAGTGGAGAAGCTTAAGAGGGATCAGCCCCTGGTCATGATACATGGCCAACACCACGTCGAACTCGCCCTGAAGCGCCCTGCGGAAGATAGTATCCGGAGGGTGAGGTCCGCTGGCGCGGATGCCGGCCTCCTGCAGGCGCTGGACCGCAGGAGAGATTATCTGCTCTTCCTCGTAACCGAAAAGGCCGGCCTCGCCTGCATGCGGATTGAGAGCGGCCACTCCCACCCGGGGGCTTTCCGGGCCAAAATAACGGCTGAGTTCCGATGCCGTCACCGCACCCGCCCGCACGATGCCATCGCTGGTGAGGCTTTGGGGGACTTCTCGCAAAGGAATATGTATGGTGGCCAGCGCCACCTTGAGCTTGGCGCCGGCGAGCATCATCACGGTGCGTTTGGCCCCGGTCAAGCGGGTGAGCATGGAGGTGTGGCCGGTGTCGGGATATCCCGCGGCCTGAAGGGCTTCCTTGCTGATGGGGCAGGTCACCATAGCCTGGGTTTCGCCGGTTTGGCACAATTTTAAAGCCAGCTCAATGGACTCCCCGGCTTGGCGGCCTCCGGTGACAGTGGGCTTACCGGGGGTGATATTGGCGCCCTGTCCGACCTCGACCACTTCAACCTGGGGGTCAGCGCAACCAGCGGCCAATGCCCCTGCCGAAAGGAGAAGCCTGCGCCCTACAATCACCAGTTCACAAGCCTGCCCAACTTCGGGGTCATGGCAGACCCGGGCCGCAATCTCCGGCCCCACCCCAGCGGGGTCGCCCAAGGTCAAGGCAATCCGGGGCTTCAAACTGACTCCTCCATTATCACCCGGTAATAATCAGGATCGAATTCCTCCTTGGTTTCACCGCCGAACTGAATGACAGACACGGTACGGGCCCCTTTGGCCGCCTTGGCCATGCGGCGCAAGGCCGCGAAGTCGCCAGCCACGTTGACCATCTCCAATTCCACCCCCCCATGAGCGGAAGAACTCTTCGGCCGCCCGGCGCTTGGTGCAGCCGGGAGTGAAATAACCGCTTTTTCCGGTTTGGTACCCAACGAGGTCAAAAGGCTCCCTGAGCAGGCCTGGTTTTCCATTCTATGCTCCAGTGTGCTTTCCGTCAAATCGGCGTTCTAAATAATCCTTTCCTGAAAAGGCTTTTAGCCAGAGGAGCCGCTTAGGCAAAGCATATCACGGAAATCAGTCATGGTGCTTCTTTTGTGCCCTGGCGGGGGAGACGATACCCACGGGCCGGGTTATGCTCGGCTCCAGCAATATGCAGCACCTAAACGGACCCCGGAGGTCCGGAGGAGACCATGAGTTCCTGCCGCTTTCTGTATGTCAACTTGATCACCGATCCCGCCCAGATAAGCCCCTCCTCGGCCCGGACGGGCTTGGTGGGCATGCCCGCTCCCAAGGCCGCCGGAACCGCAGTGGCCTATGCCGCCGGTGATTATACAGGCGCCCAAGACCAAATATTCCTAATAGAAATAGACTCCATAAGCGCCGGAAAAGAGGTTGGGCAGGCCACCTACCGTTGGCGGCGTTCCAGCTCGGACAACTGGGAAGCCTCGGGCCAGGTCACATCGGACAGCCTGACCCCTCTGGCTGATGGCGTCCAGATTAAGTGGGTTTCCGGCCCGGGGGATGATTTCGCCACAGGAGATTCCTGGACCATATTGGCCTCGCGCAGCTTCGGGGCCTCGGCTCTTTTAGACCGGGACCGGGACCGGGTGTGGGAAGCCACCGGATGCAGCGATGAACACTTGACCGTGGACATGGGAGAGGCCAAGCAAGTCAAGGCCCTGGTGCTTGCGGACCATAACCTGAGCGACAATGCCACCGTAACGTTAATGGCCAACAGCAGTGACTCTTGGAGCGAGCCAGCCTGGTCCCAGGGGCTAAGCCTGACCCGCCCGCACCTGGTGGCATTCATTGACCAGACCTATGCCTGGTGGCGCCTGCGTTTACAGGATGAGGGTAATGAACAAAACCTGATCCGGGCCTCCATACTCTACTTGGGATCCTATTTCGAGCCTTCACGCACCTTTCACACCAAGTACAACCACACCATGACTGGCACCCGCTCCGTCACCTCCACTGACACCGGCAAACAGACGGGGAGCGCCGGCGGCGTTGCCGACTCCTGGCAGCTCAACTTCTCCGGGCTGACCGCTCCCGACTTAAGCGGCTTCCGCAGTCTGTATGAAAATGTCCACGACCGGACTACCGGTACCCTGAGTCCGGTTTTTTTTACACCCTTTGCGGAATCACCCTCTGGCACCTTTTACTGCCTGCCTTCGCCCAGCCTTACCAAAGGCCAGATTCATCAAGGGCGCTATGCATTGAAGCTGGCGCTGGAAGAGATGGTGCGCACCGATGTTTAGCCTGAGCCAGGATTTTCACCGAGCCCGCCGCGAGCGTAATCTCAAACCGGAGATCATCTTTACGCTGGTGAATGCCTATGGGGCCAGGGTTTATTCGAACCGGCAGCCCAGCCAAGGAGCGCGGGGGCTGTCTTCACCCCCTTTGGGTGACGGCACCTTCCTGGCCGACGGTTCCTGTACTGGCGGAGAGGGTTCTCTCAATGTCTTGGATTGGGGGGCGCGGGTGTTGGGCTTCGGCCGCCTGCGCGAAACCCTCACGCCGGTCAAGGGCGATATTTTGGCCAGCTTCAACCAGGAGGAGCCGGGCAACCTGACCCTGGTTCTCTCAAATGGCGGACCGTCGCAACAGCGGCCCTGCAGCCGCCTGGAGGCCCTGGAAAATCTGTTGGGCGCCACTGGGTATCTGGCCATTGGCTACCCGGGAGTGAAACCGCGTGAGTTTTTGACCCGCTTCCAAGGCCAGGTGGACTCCTACAAACTTGAGGCCGAACGCCTCACTCTAACCTTAAGGGCCTAAAGAGCCGTGACTGACCTTAGCCTAAAGATCGAAATGAAAAAGGCCGAGGATTATTCTTCGCCCCGCAGCAAAAACCAATACCTGCCCTTGGTCTACGGCGATATGAGCAGCGGCGGCGAGGGCGGGCTTTGGCAGGCGGTCAACCTGGACATTGATAACCGGGTCTATGCCCTTGCCGGCTGTCCCCTGCTCAGCCAGGCGGCCGGTAATCAGGTCAGCATCTTCAACCGCGACGGCGATGAACTAGGCCCAGGCTTCACCTTTAACCATTCCCATGACTTTCAGGGTAAGGGCGCCATCGCTACCGTGACCTTTCCCCAACTTACAGCCAGCGACATCTCGGTCAGTGCTGACGATAACAGCTTCAACTCCACAACCAGCGACCTCAGCATCTTCGGTGAAAATTGGCGCCTGACCAGCGAAGGTTTTTCCCAAACCACCAACAACAGCAATCTCAAGATCGTGTCAGCGGATGCCAACAAGCTAGTGGTAGAAGGAAGAGACCTCAAGGATGAAGCCGCCGGCGCCGAGGTGAATCTCATTGCTGACCAACAACGCAATGAACCCTTGGCCTTGCGGGCAAAGGGGAAAGCAGACGGCAGCGGCAACTTGATCACCAGTCCCATCTCCTTGGTAAGAGACCTCCTAACAAACTACTGTGGAGTGCCGCAAGAAGAGCTAGACCCCACTGCCTTCAGCCGGGCCTGGTCCCGGGCCGAGGTGCTGGGTTTGGCTGCAGCCGGGGTAATTGTCCGCCCTGTGAAGGCATCATCCCTTCTTACCGAGATATTGGGCGAGTTTCTGGGCTCCTGGTGGCGGGGTGGCGACGGGCGGCTGCGCTTTTATCTGGATTTGGGGCCAGGGTCAGCCGACGAAGCCGAGTTGGCCAGTGTGCTCTATGGTACCCATCTGCGGCAAGTGTCAGTGTCGGCTAAATTGAGCCAGATGGTCAACCAGGCCCAAGCCCGCTACTGCTACAACCAGGTGCTGCACGATTTTGAGGCCGATTACGACGGAGCCGGCAGTAAGGACACCGCCAGTCAGGGCATTTATGGAGAACAGCAAAAGGAGCTGGAACTCAAGTGGGTACGCAGCCAATCCGTGGTCCTGACTCTGTGCCAGCGCCTGGTGGGGCTGTTGGCCCAGCCCCGGCGCATCATTTCCTGCGAGGAAGACGCCCTGGTCAACCTGCCCCTGGAAAAGGGAGACGCAGCCCTCTTTAACCTGGAATGGTTATATGACCGCGGCGGAAGACCTCTAGTCAATCAGATTGTACGAATGCTGGGCATCGAGCCCCAGTTCGATCAAGGCACCATCCGCTTCACCCTCCTGGACACCGGCTTTTACAAAACCATCGCCTGCCTGGCCGACGGCTCTCATCAGGGGGACGGTGATTGCCTGGCCGGCGGTGAGCGGGACCTCAGGCCCTATTAGGAGTTTATTCATGAGCGACCAACGCATTCAATACAGCGAGGAGATGGTGGGGGCAGATCACCCCACCAAAAGCGACACCCTGGGCCGCCTAGCCCTGGTGGAATGCGGAGACGACGGCAAGGGCGTTTGCCGCTACTTGGTCAAGCAGATCTCTGACCCGGAAACCGGAATAGACGAGGGAGTATTGTTTGCTAAGGAAAGTAGCGGCGCCTTGGCTGTTTTCTGGCAGGGCCCCAACAACGCTGCGCCCCAGAGACTAACCTAGGGGTGAGGGAGGAAGATCGTGAGTGACCAAAGGGTCCAGTACAACGAGGAATTGGTGGGCGCCAACCACCCCACCAAGAGCGACACCCTCAACCGCCTGGCCCTGGTGGAGTGTGGTGATGACGGTAAAGGCAACTTTAGGTATCTGGTTAAGCAGGATGAGGCGCCTGAGACCGGAGAAGACGAGCTGGTGCTCTATGCCAAGGAGGTTGGCAGTGAACTAGTCCCCTTTGTACGGATGCCCAACAATGGTGAGGAAAAGCGCCTGGGGGCCATGATCGAATGGGTGCGTACCTACTATGTCACCCTCACCCGCACCGCGACAAGCGATTTTCAGGATTTCGCATTTTCTATTGATGATGTGGGCGATATTTCCCGGGCGGTGGTGCGGCTACTGGGCCCGGTTCACTATAATCCGATAGCCGAGACAGGAACAACCCAAGTTCTCGATCCACATATCAGATTCAAGGATACAGATGAGGTCTACATAAATATCTATGATGGCGGGACCGGCCAGTTCCAATTTTGTTTCAGCGTAACGAAGTTCGCTGCCGGGGTCTTGGCGGCCCATTACTATACAGCCATAGGCACCGCAGCCGCTGGCTGGAATGACACTGCCCTATCTATCACCGACCTGGGCGATGCATACACCAACAATAAGGCTGAGATCGTGCCCGGCACCCTGACTGACTATGGTTATGCGGCTGCCGCCACGTCCAAATGGAAAGACCTCAAATGGAGGTTTAAGGATTCGGACGAAGTGTATGCACGGGTCCACCGCTTTGCAGCGGGTGATTCCCGCAACATGCCGTTTTCTATCATCACCTTCCCTTAGGAGGCTTGTATGTGGATCGTTACCAATATTAACACCGTCAGCATCGGTGACTCGGAATACACTCCCGGCTCTTGGATGCATAAATCAACCCTGGCCTATCCCCTGGCCAGCCGGCCCCATCCCACAGAAGAGAAGATCAAGGCCCAGGCCGCTGGCAACACCGGCACTGACCCCATGGACTGGGCGGCCTATTGGATTGAAAACGACGCCTTGGCCGAACAGATCAACGACGACCCCAATCCCCAGGTCACCCTGGATGGCGGCAATATAACCAATGTAGAGCCAGCCCCGGAACCAGCCACCTTATGGCTGCATGTCGATCTCTCCGGCGGCGACGGCGGCGATCCCATTGGTATCAAGAACGACGGCCAGGACTACATCACGGTTAACATCGCCCTGCGCGACGGGCCGGACCCCGGAACCTCAAGCGTGGCGCCGGTAAACGGCACCTGGCGCATTCCCTTGCGCGATGAGGCAGGCAACATCTGGGACATGGTGCGGGTAACACTCAGCAACGGTCAACTCTCCACCCAATACCGCACCCGCACTGGCGCCAGGCCCGCCCTGGTGCATTTGAATGAAGCGGACTTAGAAGATATTGAGCACAATGGTCAGGCCCATAAAGTGCGCTTGACCGAGACCATACAGATCAACGTTTTCCGGGATCTGTAGAGAGAAAGCTTAACCCTGCTTTCTTCTCGACATCAAAGACCGCTCCACAGCCATGGTCCACAAGCTTTGCCCATCTCTCCTCCCTCCTGCCCCAGGCCGCCGGCCCCGACCGCAAGGGCCGGCGGCCACCTGCCCTGACCGAGCCAAGTGCGGCTGGTTCTGATGGGCAATTAACTAGTCCAGAGTAAGCTACTATAGGAAAAGACCTCGCGGCTGACCAGCGGCGGGGCTGGAATCCATCAAGAATACCTAACCGAATTCATAGCGAAAGGCCAGCTCCAGGCGGGAATCCAATTCAGGCAAGAAAACGCCCTTCAGGTGCTCCACCAGGGGATCTTCCTCCCCCAGGCGCGCGCCTGAAACCGCGTTGATGAAGTGCAAAAAGGCAGCCAGGGGTTCACCTTTGTCCCCATCCAAATACCAGTCCACCCGGGCCAACACATGCTTGAGGGGATCGGCAGGCTGTTCATAAAGGTGCTGATAGCTCAGGGAAAAGCAGGGCAGGAGCAACCCCCGCAACAGGTCCGCCAGCCCCTGGCCGGCCAAGCGGGGGTCCTTGGCCAGACGCTCCTGGGCATACAGGGCGATGAGCACCGGCAGCTCCTCCTCCAGGGCCTGGGCCAGGGCCTTGCGGTCCTTTTTACGTAGGGAGGAACCCGCGGCCTTGGTCAGGGCCTGGGCCTGGGCAGGAACATCTCTTGCCAAGAGACCGTATATGCGCAGACACAGGCGGTGAAGCCGGTACAGATCCTCGGGCTTCTCGGGAAGGGCGCCGGTTAGGGAGCTTGCGGAAAGATCAATAAGAGGTGGTGCGGCCAACGATTTGTCATCCCTTCTCGGTGGTTTTCAAGATTTGTATCAATTCTATCCTTGTCCGGCGCCTGGGGGCAACCCCAGGCCCTTGGACAAGATGGTTAGGCATGTTAAATTGAAGCCTGGCCTTTCACGGGGAGAATAGCATTGGATTGGCAATCAATCTACCAAGACCGCCTCATGACCCCCAAACGGGCCTTAAAAGCGGTCAAGCGGGGACAGAGGGTTTTTGTGGGCACAGCCTGCGCCGAGCCCGAGGCCTTGGTGCAGGCCTTGCTGGACCGGGCCGAAGACCTGCATGACGTGGAGATCCTGCATTTCCTGACCTTGGGCGAGGCCAACTACACCGAGCGGCGCTTTGACCGCCGCTTCCGCCACAACGCCTTTTTCATCGGGCCCAGCACCCGGGAGGCGGTGAACCAGGCCCGGGCAGACTACACCCCGGTCTTTATGCACGAGGTGCAAAGGCTGTTCGAGCAAGGGGATGTGCCCCTGGACGTGGCCCTGATCCAGGTGAGTCCGCCGGATGCCCACGGGTTCGTATCCCTGGGCATCGGCGTGGACGTGGTGCGCTCCGCCGCTGAAAACGCCCGCCACGTCATCGCCCAGGTGAACAAATACATGCCCCGCACCATGGGCAACACCTTTTTGCACGTGCGCGATATCCAGGCCTTTGTGGAAAAAAACCAGCGCCTCAGGGAATTCCAGTACCCGCCCGCCGACCAGGTGGGGGCCAAGATCGCCCGTCACGCCGCCAAGCTGATCGAGGACGGCGACACCCTGCACATCGGCTACGGCCACATCCCCTACGAGGTGCTCAGGCACCTGGACGGCAAGCGCGATCTAGGCCTGCACACCGAGGTGGTCAGCGACGCCATGATCGATCTGATCGAGAACGGGGTCATAAACGGCCGCTGCAAAAACCACCTGCCCGGCCGGGTGGTCTGCTCCTTTTGCATCGGCAGCCGCCGCATATACGAATACGTGGACCGCAATCCCAGCTTTTTGTTTCTGCCCAGCGCCCAGGTCTACGATCCCTTGGAGGTGGCCAAGAACCAGGGCCTGGTCAGCATCGGCTCCGCCCTGGAGGTGGACCTCACCGGCCAAGTCTCCAGCGAGTCCGGGGGCTACCAGTTTTACTCCGGAATCGGCGGGCGCCTGGACTTCATGCGCGGGGCGGCCATGTCCAAAGGGGGTAAGCCCATCATCGTGCTGCCCTCCACCACCAAAGACGGCAAAGAGAGCCGCATCGTCTACCGCCTGGGCGAGGGGGCCAGCGTGGTGGCCACCCGGGGGGATGTGCATTACGTGGTAACCGAGTACGGCATCGCCCATCTGCACGGCAAGTCCATCCGCCAGCGCACCATGGCCCTTATCAGCATCGCCCACCCCCGTTTCAGGGGCGAGCTTTTGAAAAAGGCCAAGGAAAGGGCCTACGTCTACCCCGACCAGATCCTGCTGGAGGCCCCTGAGGACCTCTACCCCGAAGAGGCCGAGTCCGTCATCAAGCTGCGGGACGGCACCCAGGCCCTGCTGCGTCCGGTGCGGCCCACGGACGAGATGCTCTTGCAGGAGTTTTTCTACTCCCACTCCGAGGAGACCGTGTACAACCGCTACTTCCGGCCGGTGCGCTCTTTGCCCCATGTCACCGCCCAGGGTCTGGTCAACATAGACTATGACAAGGATATGGCCCTGGTGGCCACCACCGGGCCCATCGGCAGGGAGAAGGTCGTGGGCATAGGCCGTTATGTGCGCGACCGCACCGGAGGCCTGGCTGAGGTGGCCTACACCGTGCACGACGAGTTCCAGGGCCGGGGCATGGGAAGCGTGCTCCAGGATCACCTCACCGCCTATGCCAAGAGCAAGGGGGTCAAGGGCTTTTGGGCGGTGAGCTTCGGCTCCAACAAGGCCATGCTCAAGGTCTTCAGCCGCCTGGGTCCCTACAGTAAGGAAAAGATCGAATCCGGGGTCTACCGGGTGGAGCACCGCTTTGACCAGGAGGACGCCTAGCCGCGAACAGACAGGACCCGGCGGCATTGGGGGGAGTTGGTAATCTAATTTTAATCCCTAAAGATGAGGAGGGGGGACGGATGTTCAAGTTTGAGAAGGCCACCGGGCCGCCTAGATCTTACTCCCGCCGCCAGCCCGCCGCAGGCAAATCATGATATAATTTAAAGTTGATAGCTAGTTAGCCCGATATGTGATATGGGGCACATGTAAGTTAACCCTAGAGGAGCTTGATAACTTGCGGCTTGCCCAACTGCCCAGCGGAATCTCCCGGCGCCAGATCCGCCGCCAAAAGGAGGAGGAGGCCCTGCGGATGGAGCGCATTGCACCCACGCCACCGGAGCCCACCATCCGGCCCCAGGTGCTCAAATCCGGGGCCCGCCCAATGCGCGATGTCATCCTGGACCCCAACCCCGTCCTGGTGCGGCCCCGCAGCCGCAGCCGCAGCCGTAGCCGCTGGCAGCCCAGCCAAAAAGACCTGTTCAAGGCCAACATCCACCCCCTGCATCAGGTGGACATCATCATGAACCCGGACGAGTGGGACGAGGTCCCGGATGTGCGCCCCTCCCAGATTCAGGATATGGACAGCTCCGGCCGCCTCTACCTCTCCCAGCCCTCCATGCCCATACTGCGCTCCCAAGTGGGCAAGCTGGTGGAGCTGAGCTTCCTCTCCCGCTTTTTCGAACTCCCCGCCGGAGGCTGGCTGCGGGTGGGCTACCGCACCCAGATCTCGGACGTGCTGGTCAACTTCAAGCTGAACCAGAACCTTTTGGAGAACGTGTTCTTGGTGGACGGTCCCGCCAAGCTCAGGCCTTCCAGCGTGCGCATGCACTACCGGGTGGTGCCCTCCGATGATCTGGACCTGCGCCTGTATCTGTTCCCGGACTTCACCGCCCTGGGACTGCTGGACATGTCCGAGGGGGGCATGAGGTTCTATCATGACTCGGGCTGGTACTTCTACCGCAGCCGCAAGCTGAAGCTGTGCCTGATGACCGGCCCCCACAAGCTGGTCCTGGATGCCAAGGTGGTGCGCAACGGCACCATCCTGGACCGCTACAACCGCACCCGGGGCACCACCAGCGTCATCCTGGAGGAATACGACCCCAGGGTGCGCAGCCAGTATCTCCAGCTCCTCACCGGCGTATACCGCCACCTTTTGGCCAAACGTTCAGGCGTGCTAAAGGAAAAAAAGGCTTAGCGCCAGCAGCCCCAGGTTTATCAGGGGGGAGGGACTGGTGCGCCGGGTTACAGGTCTACCAAGGGCTGGATACGGGTGCATTCCACCCCCAGGCCCCGGCAGGTCTCAAACACGTCCTCAAAGGTCTGCCCCTGGGCGGAGAGGATGGCGATGAATACGTGCCGGACCTGATGGCGGCTGATAAGCCCGGGCAGGTCCTGTCTGGTGCCCGCCACCGTCACGCCGTGGATCACCCGGCCTTGTTTCTGGGGGTCGTCGTCCACAAACCCCACCGGCACAAAGGACAGGGAGGGGTTGTTGCGCAGCTCCCGCAGCAGCATCTCGCCGCCGTCGCCCGCGCCAAGTATAAGAACCGGCACCCCCTTGCGCCCCCTGATCTTCTCCCTGAAGATGCGCATCAAAGAGCGGGACCCGGCCACCAGCATGAAGGCCAGGCACCAGTCTATGACCAGCACTGACCGTGAAAAAAGCTCCAGGCGGTAGAAGAGGGCCAAAAGCACCACCGTGAGTATGGAGCCGGCGGTGCAGCCCTTTAGGATCTGCATCACGTCGTACACGGAAAGATAGCGCCAATCCCCCCGGTAGAGCCCGAAGAACCAGAAGCTGACCATCTTGGCGGCCAGCAGCCAGGGCAGCGACACCGCCAAAAGCCCCAGCTCCCAATCCCCCAGGGTGGCCTCGAAGCGCAGCAGCCAGGCGGCGGTGTAGGCTGCGGAGACCAGCACCAAATCGGCCAGGATCTGCAACATCTGCTTCTTAAAGAGGATAAGCTGGTTCAGGACCAGGCTGCGCCGCTTCCTACCCCGGCTTTCGCCGTAGACCTTGACCTCGCTCAGATACACCCCGAAGAATAAAAGCCCGATCAAAAACATAGCCACGATCACCGCCGCGGCCAAGGGAGTGGCGAAATGGGCCAGGAGCAAGGATCCGGCCCCGCCGCAGGCGCTGATAAACAAAAGCAGCAGCACCGCCCGCCGCTCGCTGAGCCCCAGGAAAACCAGGCGGTGGCTGGAGTGGTCGCGGCCGCCCTGGGCGATAGAGCGGCCGTGGCTGGTGCGCTCAAAGGAGACCAGGGTGGAATCGAACAGGGGCACCACCACCGCGCCCAGGGGAATGAGCAGGGCCAAGGCCAGGTGGCTGGCGCCCACGGCGGTGTTGGTGCTGAGAATGGTGATCCCGGCCAGGGTGAAGCCCAGGAACATGGACCCGCAGTCGCCCATGAAGATCTTGGCCGGGTTGAAGTTGTAGATCAAAAAGCCCAGAGAGGCCCCGGCCAGCATGGCGGCAAAGGGGCCCAGGTCGGTGAAATGCCCCATAAGCGAGCCCGCGGCCAGGGCGCCGCCAGCCACGCAGACCACCCCTGCGGCCAGCCCGTCCATGTTGTCCAGGATATTGACCGCGTTGGTGATGCCCACCAGCCAGAACACGGCCAGGGGTATGGACAGCCAGGGCCAGGGGATTATCTCCTTGTCCAGGCTCACCCCCTGGCTCACCGCCACCAGGGCCACCACCAGTTGGATGACGAGCTTGATCTGGGGTTTCAGCTCCCTGGCGTCGTCGATCAGGCCCAGCAGGAAAATGGCGCTGGCGCAGAGCAACAGCACCCAGTGAGAGGCGAGGTGGTGACCGTATATGATAAAGGTGATGACAAAGGCGGCGTAGATGGCCGCCCCCCCGAACACCGCCGTGGGCCGGCGGTGCCAGCGGTCGTCGCGGGGTTCCACCACCCAGCCCAGGCGGCGCGCCGCCAAAATCACCAGGGGTGTGGCGGCAGCCGCTATGGCCAGGGCAGTGATAAATGGTATCAGCATCTTAAGTTGGCGGCGGCTATAAGCCCCTTAGCGTTCACGGTAATAGGTGATCACGCTCTCCACGATGCTCTTTATATCCCGGCAGGGCGTCTTGCCCACCAGGCCCTTCAGCTTGCTCACGTCCGGGGCCCGCCGGGCCATATCCTCGAAGCCTTCGGTAAAGGCCTCGTCATAAGGCACATATACGATCTTGGAGGTGCTTTGGGCCAGGTCCTTCACCATCTCGGCCAGTGCAGCGATGGTGATCTCCTGCTGGCTGCCCACATTGATCACCTCGCCCTGGGCCTCGGGGCGCTCGGCCAGGGCGGCCAGGGCCTCGACCACCTCGCCCACAAAGGAGAAGCAGCGGGTTTGGGTGCCGTCGCCGTGCACGGTGATGGGCTGGCCCATCAGGGCCTGGCGCACAAAGGTGGGCAGAACCATGCCGTAGCGCCCGGTCTGGCGGGGACCCACGGTGTTGAAGAGCCTCGCCACCACCACCGGCAGCCCCCGGGCGCGGCTGTAGGCCAGGGTCAGGAACTCGTCAATGGCCTTGGAGCAGGCATAGGACCAACGGGCCTTGGAGGTGGGCCCCAGAACCAGGTCATGCTCCTCGGTAAAAGGCACGGCGTTGCTCTTTCCATAGACCTCGCTGGTGGAAGTTACGATCACCTTCTTGCGCTTCTTATTGGCCAGGCGCAGGATCACCTCGGTGCAGCCGATGTTGGTCTCGATGGTGCGCACCGGGCTGTCCACAATATTGCGCACCCCCACCACCGCGGCCAGATGGTAGATCACGTCAGCCCGGTCCACCAGCTCTGCCACCACCGGTTCGTCGCGCACATCGGCGATGGTGTAGCCGAAGTCCGGATTGTTCTTCAGGCCGTCCAGATTGGTTATAGCGCCGGTGGAGAGGTCATCCACCGCATGCACCTTCTGCCCCTGAGCGATGAGATACTCGGCCAGATGGGAACCGATAAAGCCGGCGCCACCGGTAATCAGGGCCTGGGTGGGTTTCGGAGTCAGTTGGTTCATCTATTATATGCTTTCCGCCGCTAGCAAGGCTGGCCTCTAACTACCAGTCCAGGCTGTATAAGTCAATGGATTGCCCGGCGGGGCCGCTTGGGGGGCGGCGCTAACCACGCCAGCCAGAACATGGAATCGCGGGCCCTAGAAGATCCGCCGCAACCCCGGTAAACAACGCCTCCGGCACTAATGCGGGAAGGCAAACCGCCCCTGGGGCAGGAGGCGGGGCCACGGATTCAGGTTATGACAAAAGTGGGGCCTGATTCACTTTCCTGCATCTTGCTGCCCACCTGCTCGCCGCAGACAGCGCAAAAATAAGCGTATTTATCGCCCTGGGGCAGCACCAGCAAAAGCTTTTGCCGCACCGGCTGGGCCTTTTTACACTTGGGACAGAACAGGCTCTGGGCCTCTAATCCCTTGAAGTTGGCTTGATCATTCCCGACCATGGTCAAGTCCCCATGTTATCAAGGTTTAAGCCGCTTTTTCTCCCAGGTAATTCTTACCCCCACAGCGCCGCCCGGTCAATCCGGTCTGCCGGGGGCTGCTCAGGCAATTATAAGCCAATAATGCACGCCGGCGGGCTCAGGTGGAAAGATCGAGTTCTTTTATGAGTCTATCCAGGAAGTTGAGGCAAAAGTCGCGCTGGGCCTTGCTGGCGTAGCCGGTGCAGGCGCAGCGCAGGCTGTTTTGGCTGCGCACCAAAAGCTCCAGCCTAAGCGACTCCGCCTCCAGCACCAGGGCAACGCGGTGGGGGCCGCATTGCTCTTGGTGCTCGGCCTGAATGGGGCTGAGCAGGTCAGGAGGCAGGTGCAGCCAGAACACCTCGGGCAGGCTGGATGGTTCCAGGGCCCGGCCCAGATGCTCCCGCAGCCGCTCGAGGTCCGAGGGCCGCAGCTCGTCCAGCACCAGGGAGCGCATCAGCCTTGCCCCGGTTGGGGGGCGCGGTCCAACCTGCGCCCGGTGCGGAAGGCGTCGATCACCGCATAGAGCCAGATTGCGGCAAATATGACAAACAACACCAACAGCCAGCCTGAGCCCTGATTGATCAGCTCCGCCCTAAGCGCCGCCCATTTGTCACCCCCCGGGGCCAGCTCGCCCATGGCGATCAAGGCCTGGGAAACCTTGTAGAAGGCCAGGCCCAAGGTGATTAAAAAAAGGAGGCTAGCGCCCATGATCAGGGCCGCACCCTTGCCCGGCTGCCGGTTTATAAGCTGGCCTAGCCCGGGCATGACCAGGCCCGAGGCCAGCGGCGCCACCAGGGCCCGGCGCATGGGATCAGTCCTTTCTGCCGTACACGGCCAGGTAGTCGTGCACCTGCTGCGCCAGGGACTGGTCCAGGGGCTGAAAGCTTCCCTCCACCATCACCTGGGTGCCGCTCTGAAGCAGATAATCCACGGCCTGCCGGATGGTCAGCAGCGACCACACCTCCAAGCCGGTTTCTTCCTTAAAGGCGGCCAAGGCGTCAGGCCCCCGCTGCCCTTCCCGCAGCCGTCCCTGATCATCATAAACGGCCTGGGTCTGCTCCCGGTCCACGGCCAGGAGCACGCCCATGAGCTCCAGGGGCTTTTGGGCCCGGGGTTTGAGCCAGGAGAGTTTTTTAATCAACTCCAGCTTGGTGGCCATGGAGGTGCCCACATCGTCGATGATGAGAATCTTGCCCCCCTCCAGGGCGGCGCCGGTGACGAAAAGATAGCCGTGGCCGGTGGCCTCGCCGTGGGTCTTGGCCTCTTTGCGGTCATAATCAAAGGCCAAGTCCACGCCATACTCGGTGTGCAGGGCCAGGGCGGTGGCCTGGGCCAGGGCGCTGCCCTTGTAAGACGGGCCCACCAAGACATCCGCCTCGCCCTCCAGGCCTTTGCTCACCATCCAGTCGGCGAAACACCGGCCCAGTTCAAAGGAGAGGGTGCCGGTGCGGAAAACGCCCAGGTTCACAAAGTAAGGCGTGGGCCTGCCGTCTTTGAGTTTCAGGCCCTCTTGAAAAAAGAGGGCGCCGCTTTGGGCCAAAAGCCGGGCCAGTCTCTCCTGATAGGGTTCCATTGGTCTGTCTCCTGGTTGCTTTTTTCGTATCTGACTCCGGGTCTGGCGTGGTCACCGCCGTGGCCGCACCACGTACTTTTCCACCAAATGATGGGGCTGGTAGGATTCCTTGGCTGCCCGCAGCCCCTCCACCCCCAGGTCCTGCTCCCGGTTTATGTATTCAATATCCATAAAGGCATCAGCCGCAAACATCTGGTTGATGGCCGCGTACAGCCCCGGTATCTCGGGGTTGGCCTTTTCAATGTGGATCACCGCAGTGTCGGGGTTGAGCGGCTCACCCAGGGAAAATGCCTCCACCCGGCCCTCGATCAATATGGCCCCGCCACTATAATCCAAGTGGCTGAAGTTGCTCAAGGCCTCGTACACCGCCCGGTCTTCGGCCAAGAGCCCGGGGTTCTCCAGGCAGCGCTTCAGTTCGCACCAGGCCGCTTGTACGGCCAAGACCTGATCCACCAGGGATTGATCCAGGCGCCGGTACTCATGGGCGAAGTTTTTCTTGAACTTGTTGAGGTGGTTTTTCTTGCGGTGGAACTTCCGTCCCGAAAGATTGATGAGATCCTGACTGCGGTACACATAGTCGAATTGATCCCTGTCCGCTTGGGCCTGATACCGGTCCGGGTCCAGGTGGTTCTCCACCAAATCCGAACCCGCCCGGCACAGCCTGGGGTCGGCCTGGGAGGCCTCCAGGCAGGAAAAGAGAAAATCCATGGCCGCGGTCTTGTCCCCCGTCCCCACCGGGGGCATGCCGAAGAAGCCCTGCCCGTTTCCCTGATACAGGGCCAGCAAAAGGCAGTCCCCCTGTGTCTGCCAGCAAGGGTGGTACTGGTGCCGCCACATAAACAGATTGGTGAAAGTGAGCTCAGAGGTCTGGGGAGGATCGGCCTTTAAATAATGTTCCACGGCCGGTTTGTCATCCAGGGTCAGGGGCTTGAACCCATCCAGCACCTTGACTCGGTCATCCATCATATTAGAAACACCCTCCCGCACTGAGTCTAAATCGCCGCTTAGGTCACACTTACCCCATTTCCTGGCCAAGGCCAAGGAGTTGTTGGGCCAAATCACCCAGATACGTTGACAAGACCTGCCCCCTTGTGAAATATTATCCGCTCATCACCCACGCAGGCACAGGAAGAAACCATGAAATCCCTAGAGATTACGGATCCACAGGTGGCAGGCCTGATCGAGCAAGAGGCCCGGCGCCAGGCCTCGGTGCTAAGAATGATCCCCTCGGAGAACTACGCCTCCGAGGCGGTGATGGCTGCTACGGGATCATGCCTGACCAACAAGTATTCCGAAGGCTACCCCCAGCGGCGCTATTACCAAGGGCAGCAGGTCATCGATCAGGTGGAGGAGTTGGCCGTGGCCAGGGCCAAGGAGATCTTCGGCGCCGAACATGCCAATCTTCAGCCCTATTCCGGGAGCCCGGCCAACATGACCGTGTACCTGGCCCTTCTGGAGCCCGGAGGCCGGGCCATGGGTATGGACCTGGCGGCAGGAGGTCATCTTACCCACGGCGCCAAGGTGAGCTTTTCGGGAAAATACTACCAGGTGGTTCAGTATGGGCTGAACCGGGAAACACACCTCATTGATTATGAGTGGGTGCGTCAAAAGGCCTTGGAGTTTAGACCCGGCTTGATCTTCGCCGGCGGCTCGGCCTATCCCCGGCAAGTGGACTTCGCCCGGCTGGGCGAGATCGCCAAAGAGGCGGGGGCGCACCTGGTGGCAGACATAAGCCACTTCTCCGGGCTGTGCCTCACCGGCTTACATCCCCATCCCTTTCCCCATGCCGATGTGATCACCACCACCACCCACAAGCTCCTGCGCGGCCCCCGGGGAGGGATGATCCTATGTAAGAAGGAGTTGGCCCCGGCCATAGACAAAGCCGTATTCCCCGGGCTACAGGGCGGCCCCCACAACCATACCACCGCCGCCATTGCCGTGGCCCTGAAGG
>JASFOZ010000007.1:0-21986 GCA_050116255.1 Desulfarculaceae bacterium | reverse complement strand
TGGTAAATGAGAAGGCGCCAAACTTAGAAAAATATGTTTCACCGAATTAACAGACTTGGCGGCCTAAATTCAAGGCGTTTGCTTTGGGTGTTGCTGGTGTTGGTGCTGATGATGTTGCTGACACCTTCGGCACCCGTCTCTGCTCAAGACAACCTCTCTTTAGCCAACGAACTTTATATTGCCGCCCAATTCGACATCCTGTCCCACCGCCTGGAACAGGCCCAGACAAAGCTGCAAAAGGCCGTGGAACTGGCCCCCGGCCGCACTGATATCGCGGTGCTTCTCGCCGAGGTTTTGGAGTCCAAGGGACTGAAATCCCAGGCCATTGAAATCTACCAAAAAATTTCAGAGCAACAGCCTGGGATTGACCGCAACCTTAGCCTGCACCTTGCCTACCTTCTTATTGACGAGGGTAAGTACCAAAAGGCCTTTGAGCAGTTCGAGGCGCTGGCAAAAGTTGACCCCCAGCGCAGCCGCAAGGAAAAGGCGCTGCTCTTGATCCGGCTGGAACGTTATGAACAGGCCCTGAAGGTGCTGGCCCAGCTTCCCCAAGATGATCCCCAAATCGCCTATCTCACGGCTCAAACCCACATGTACACAGGCGATTATGCCCTTGCCCAGAAAAAGGCAGAGCAGGCCCTGACCCGCAACCCTCCAGAGCCCATAAACCGCCATCTAAAATCGCTGTTAAGCGCCATAGAGGATTACCAAAGGGCTGAACGCCCGGTGCAAGGCTGGCTCACCCTGGAAATGCGCTATAATGACAATGTGTTCCAGGACCCCACCGATGACAACCCTTCCTTTGTACCCCCCCGCAATAAGGACGATATGTCAATCTACTCCAGCCTGCTTTTGCACGGCTTCGCTTACCAGGGGAGGCAAAGCAACCTGGTCATCACGGCCGGGGCCAAATATGAAGGCTATTTCGAGCTGGGAGACGCCTCCTATGCCGCCTGGAATGTGGGGGCGTTCTATGAGTACTACTCAGCCCATTGGGGCTTTAAGATCCCCTATGAGTTTGAATATTTTTACGCCCGCAACGACCTTACGGAACGGGCCGAGGTCCATACCCTAAGGCCCCTGTTGTACTGGCAGATGACTCCGAGGTTCCGCACCGAGTTCCACGGGCTGCTTCAGCGGCGCATCTACAAGGATGATCAACCGCACAGCACCCGTTGGGGCGGAGGCCTGCTCCATTATCTGCTGATCTCGGGATGGGATCAATATTTGCGCCTGGGCTACCGGGCCATAGTGGATGATGCCGAAGACGATCAGAACGGTTACCGGTTTTATGAGATAATGGTGGGAGGCAAAACCAACTTATGGGGGCCGTTTTCCCTGGATATCGGGTTGGCTTATGATCATTTCCGCTATGACCAGAGGCCGGAGCCTTATTTGATCGGCAGCCTGGGGCCAGAGCAGGCGGTTATAATCCGCAAGGATGACCAATTCCGCTTCACGGCACAGCTTTTTTACCGCACCTCCAAACGCTGGGTGATGGTTTTGGGTTATACCTATACAAACAACAACTCCAATGTGAACGTAGACAACGGATTTGACCCTTACCGGTTTGACCAGAACCTGGTTTTTCTAAGGTTCACCTGGAGTTTTTAGATGAAGGCGCCAGGGATGCAAAACAAGGGAGTTGCCAAGGCCAAGCGGATATGCTTGCCAGTGGTATTGTCCGTCCTGGCAGTCCTGTTTTTCTGCCCCATAGCGGCCCAAGCCGCCCCTGCGGGGCAGGTGTTTCAGGTGCAAGGTGAAGTGCGGGTTGAAAACCCGCCCCAAAACCGGGACCTCGAGGCCCATGCCGGGCTTGAGCTGGTTTTAAAAGACAAGGTCATCACCAAAAAGGAATCCTCAGCCAAGCTGGTGCTCGCGGATCAATCTCTGGTGCGTATGGGCCCTGAAAGTACCTTTGTAATCGACCAGATGACCTTTGATCCCGCCCAGGGGATCCGCGACGTCAAGGGTCTGCTCCCCACGGGCAAGGTGCGGGTTTTTATAAACGATCTGTTCAAGTTCAAAAAGCGCCGTTTCCAAATACAGACCCCCACAGCGGTGGCCGGCGTCCGGGGCACCCGTTTGCTGATAATAGTCCTCTCTCCTGACGCCACCCTGGTTCTGGGCTATGACTTTCCGGTTGAGGTCTATAATGTAGTGATTCCGGAAAGGGTGGTGGTGCTTGCAAAAGGGACCTTCACCATTGTCCGCCGCAACCAGCCGCCCACCGACCCCCGCCTACCCACGGAAGAGGAAAGGCAAAGATTCGAGCGGATGTTGCCGCAGATGGCCGAGCCCAGACTGGGCAAGGGCGCGCCTTTGGCTCATCGCGAAGAGCAGCCCCGGCCGGATACAGGCTGGATTTTCAACAGGCGTTTCCCTCCGACTTCCAAAGAGACCCCAACACATTATGGGCCAGAGCCGGAAGTGCCGGGCGGTCAACCGCAAACCGGAGAGGGTTCTGTGCAGACCGGCACCCAAGCAGGTGAGGAGGGCAGTTCCCAACCCGGCGGGCAACCCCCGGGTAAGCAGCCCCCCGGTGAGCAGCCTGGACAACAGCCGGCACCTGTGCCAGAGCAACCGCCAGAAGGGCAGGCAACCCCAGCCCAGGCTCAACAGCCCGCAGGGCAGCCCGGCCAAGCTCCGCCCAAGATACCGTCTTTCAAGGCATTTAGGTTATTGACCCGGACGCCCGGCACCACAACTACCACTACCACCAGCAGCAGCACTACCACCACCACCACCACGACCTCAACCACCACTACCTCAACCACTACCACCACCACCACTACTACCACCACCACCACCACCACGACCACCACCACCAGGCCACGGCCAACGACCACCACCACCACTACTACAACTTCAGAGCGGCCAAGTCCGCCGCCACCACCCATACCGACCAACTCTTAGACAGGTTGCGGGGATGTGAATCATGCCGATCCGACTCGGTTGTATAGCCATATCCTTGGTCATGTTAACGGCTCTAAGCTTCCCCGCTTCAGCGGGACAACTGGTGATCCAGGTTGATTCTCAGGCAGCGGTTCAAGACGGCCAGGTAAGGATGTCGCTTAAAGTCGCCAACCATGGCGATGAACCAGCGGTCAATATCCAAGCCCAGGCGTTGGCCACCCGGCACCAAGTCAAATCGCGCCTGGTCGCTTCCCTGCCTCCGGGGCAGATTGTAGAACTTAATTTGTCCTGGCCGCACTCCCAGTCGGGGCAAGGACGGTTCGCCGCCGTAGCCCGGGTGGGCTTCCAAGACCTGAACCAGTACCCCTTTACGGCCATGGCCTATGCCTATTATTCCCTGGGCCCAGACCGCCCCTGTGCCCTCAGCGTCCGGCCCCAGCCCCAAAAGCTCGCCGGCCGCAAACAGGTGCAACTAAGACTGAAGAACCCGGAGCCAAAACCGGTTCCAGGCAGATTACAGGCCTTCGCGCCCCGGGAAATCAGCCTCAAACCCTCGGCGATGGAAATCACGCTGCCAGGGCGGGGGGAGGCTGATACCAGATTCGAGTTGGAGAACTTTTCCAGCCTGAAAGGAGCCACTTACCCGGTTTTGTTCCTTTGGGAGGAGAAGGGCTCCGGCATCCACACCGCCAAGGTGATCGAAATCCCGGTCACCGTGGTGGAGCAAACCAACTTCTTCAAGCGCACCATGTCCTGGTGGCTGGCTGTCTGCGGTTTTCTGGCCGCCCTGTTTGTCTTTTTTCATCTGCGGGCGCGGAGAAGCGCTTGAACCGGCAAAACCTGATTGACTTAACCGGGCTGGCCGCGGCCCTGGCCATGGTTTGCTGGCTGTTGCCCTGGCACCTCATGGTTTCTCCATCCGCCCCCACCGGCGGAGACACCCCCAGCCACTTCGCCGCCTTCATCTACTTCAAAGAATTCCTGCTTCCCCAAGGGAGGCTGTGGGGCTGGTACCCCGGCGCCTTGGCCGGGATGCCGCTTTTTGAGATCTATTTTCCCCTGCCCTTTTTGGCCATGGCCGGCCTGGCCTCTTTGATCCCCCCTGCCCCTGCCTTTAAGCTGCTGGCTCTGGCCCCTGCCCTGGCCCTGCCGCCCAGCTTGTACCTGAGCCTGAGACGGCTGGGCCTTGCTTTTCCGGGACCCCTGGCCGGGGCCATGTTTTCACTGTGCTTTCTATTGGCAGAGACCAATAAGATCTGGGGGGGAAACCTTCCCTCCATGCTGGTGGGCGAATTCTGCTATGCCTGGGCCTTTTGCCTTGCTCCTTTATTCCTAAGCGGCCTCCCCGCCTGGGTGGACCGGCAAAAAGGATTGGCGGCCCAGGCTCTGTTGCTGGCGGCCGTCGGCCTCTGCCATGCCTATGCCTTGC
Source organism: Desulfarculaceae bacterium (assembly GCA_050116255.1). Lineage (GTDB taxonomy): Bacteria > Desulfobacterota > Desulfarculia > Desulfarculales > Desulfarculaceae > JASFOZ01. The sequence continues at coordinate 17,641 of JASFOZ010000007.1, read as the reverse complement.
TTTTTGTCTTGGCTGCCGGCCTTTACTTTTTGGGGGAGAGGGGCCGGTTCCTCTCCTCAGCCTGGCGCCTTTTGCTGCTGTATACCCTGGGATTCCTGCTGCTCGCCTTTTGGCTCATACCCTTTGTCTGGCACGCCCCGGGCAGCTCTTTGTTTAAGGTGATTTGGCCTCTTGATTCCTGGCAAGAGCTGTTCCCTCAAACCCTGACCCCTGTCCTGATCCTGGCGGCCCTGGGAGTTATGGCTTGTAAGTGGAAAGGAAACGCCCAGGAGCGCCGCACCACCGCCTATCTACTCTTTTGGGTATTTTGCGCCACAGCCCTGTACTTGGGCGCCCATCACTTCAGGGGGATAAACATCCGTTTCGCCCCTTTTGGACACCTGGCCGCCGTCCTCTTGGCCGCCCAGGCAGCGGCCCTGGGGGCCCGCTTTGCATCCGGGCCGGCGGCAAAACAGGTCTTAGCCCTTTTTATAGTGGCAGCCTCCATCTTCTGGTCCGGTTTGGGCCTGGGATACCTGCCTTCCTGGCTGGAATGGAACAATGCCGGGGTGCAAGGACGCCCTGACTGGTCTGTTTTTCTTAGGATCAACCGCCACCTGAAGGGGGGCCCCGCCCAACCCCGGGTGGCCTATGAACACTCGCAAGACCTCACCCGTTTCGGCTCCAGCAGGGCCTTTGAGAGCCTGCCTTTGTGGTCTGGCCGTTCCACCTTGGAAGGTCTTTATAACCAGGCCAGCCCCAACACCCCCTTTGTCTTCTATGTTCAGTCTGAGATAAGCCAGCAGCCCAGCCGGCCTTTGCCAGAATACTCTTACTCCCATTTCAACCTGCAGCGGGGGCTGGACCACCTGGCCCTTTACAATGTGAGCCAATTCATCGCCATGGAAGCAGCCACCAAAGAAGCGGCGCAAAACCTGTCTGACCTGGAGCTGGAAAGGGAATTTGAAGGACTGACTCTCTTCCGCCTGAAGAATACCCCCGGAGGCTATGCCACCCAGGTCAGCCGCAGGCCGCTGCTCCTGATCACCCGCCGCCCCCGCTTTTGGGCCTATCAATGGCTGCGTTTTACTGACCTCAAGACCCCCTTGGTCTTTGTCTCAAAAAATGACCCATCCCTGAAAGGCCTATTTGCGGCCTCATTAAGCGATGCCGGGGAAGATGGGCGCCTGCAAAAAATGCTGCGCCAGGATCTCCTGCCCCAGGCGGCCCTGCCTCCGGCCAAACCCCTTCAGGAAACCATTCGCCCTGAACGTATAGAGCTGAAAGGGTTGACCCCGGGAAGGCCGGTCTTGATAAGTATCTCTTTTCATCCCGCCTGGCAGTGCCTCTCTGGTGAGAGGGTATTTCAGGCTGCGCCCTGTTTCATGCTGGTGTTTCCCCAGGGCACTTCCCTGACCATGGTCTTTAGGCCCTATTGGCCCCATTGGCTGGGCCTGTGCCTCAGTGCCGCCGGAATAATGGCGCTGGGCCTTGTGCTATGGAAGCCGGGCCTGATAAGCCGGGGTGATCTAAAAAGAGCTTCTGGGTCTCCTCCAGCGGCGGCCGGAAGAGTGAGACTCTGCACCTTTGTTGTGGCAGGCGCCGCCTTGTTGATACTGCTTTGGGGCTGGCATGAGGATGCGGGTACCCTGCGCCGCCAGGCGGCCCGCCTTGAGCACAGCGGACAAACCGGCCAGGCCCGTGTGCTGCTGGAAAAGATAATCCAGGATTACAGCCTGCATTCAGAGCTTCCCGGCGCTTACTTGGATTTGGGCCGCAGCTATCTGGGGGCTGGTGACTATACTCAGGCGGCGAAGATATTAACTCAACTCAACCGGCGCTTTCCCGATGCCCGCACCGCACCCCAGGCCCTGTACTCCCTGGGACTGTGCTATAACAAAATGGGGCGATATCAAAAAAGACAAGAGGTCTGGGGCAGACTCCGGCGTCTGTTCCCTCATACGAAATGGGCTGATAAGGCAAAATGACCAAGGCCAGAAAACTGCTGGTTTCCTCGCTGATCGGCTTGGCCGCCGCCGCCTTGGTGATGGCCGCATATTTTTGGGGGGTGCCTTTTCTGGAGCTGGTGGAGCTAAAGGCCCGGGACGCCTTGTTCCTGGCCCGGGGGCCGGTCGCCTCCTCCTCGGGCCAGGTGGCGGTGGTGGCGGTGAGTGAACGCAGCCTGGACCAATACGGACGCTGGCCTTGGCCCCGCAAGTTGGTGGCTGAGCTGATACAGGCCACAGCGGCCGGCGGCGCCCGGGTTATCGCCCTGGACATGGGTTTTTTCGAGCCTGACCAAAGGCTTCCCTTGAACGACGCCCTGGCCTTGGCCCGATCCGCAGCCCAAGGCGGCCTCCCAGACCAGGACCGCATAATAAAGGAGTTTCATCCCGACTATATCCTGGCCCAGGCCCTGGCGCAGTCGCCGGTGCCGGTGATCCTGGGCTATTTTTTCCACATGTCCCCAGCGCAGACGGGCCACCTGGACCAGGATCAGATCAAGGCCAGGCAAAAGGCCCTGCGCCGCTTTGCCTTTCCGGTGGTGCGGTTCGCCACTCCCGCAGCCCTGGACCGGCATTTGATCAAGGCCCATGCGCCTGAGGTCAACCTGCCCGTCTACAATCAGGCCGTGCAATCCAGCGGTTTTTTCAACATCCTGCCGGATGAAGACGGAGTGGTTCGCCGCCTGCCCCTGGTGATGCAATACCAAGAGGATTTTTTCCCTTCCCTGGTAATGGCCTCCCTTGCCCGCACTCTGGGCAAAAAACTGCCCCCCTTAATCATTCACGAGTACGGGCTGGATGCCATTCACATAGGACCGGTACGCATCCCCGTGGATGAAGAAGGGCGCCTGGTGATTAATTACCGGGGCGGGGAGGAGTCCTTGCCGGTGGTGGACGCCGCCGACCTCCTGGCCGGCGGAGCCCAGAAAAAAAGCCTCAAGGACAAAGCGGTCTTGATCGGCGTAACCGCCGCCGGGGTTGAAGATGTGCGCCCCACTCCCTTGACCCGGCAGCTATCCGGCACCTTTATTCACGCCCAGGCCCTGGACAATATCTTGTCTGGAGATTTTTTGGCCCGCTCAAACTGGACCGCGGTCTGGGATCTGGCTGCCATATGCGGGCTGGCCTGGGCAGCGGCCCTTTTGGTGGGCTTTCTGCACCCCTTGCGCGGCGGAGTTCTGGGCCTGGGCCTGGGAACGGGATACGCCCTTAGCGTGTACGGACTATTCCGGAACGGGCTCCTGGTCAGCCTGGTCCACCCATTGCTGGCCCTGGTTCTGTCGGGGGTGGCCATGGTCCTGTTCCGCTATCTGGTCGAAGAGCGCGACAAGCGCTTCATTCGCCGGGCCTTTCAACACTACCTAAGCCCCACGGTCATCTCGGTGCTGCTCAAGCAGCCTGCCAACCTCCGGCTGGGAGGGGAGCGGCGTAAGTTGAGCGTGTTATTTGCCGACATAAGCGGGTTCACCTCCCTCAGTGAGCGGCTGGAGCCGGAGATGCTGGCCAAGGTGTTGAACACCTTTATGGAGCGTATGAGCCAGGCGGTCTTCGACCACGAGGGTGTGTTGGACAAATACATCGGCGACGAGGTAATGGCTTTTTTCGGGGCCCCGGTGGAGCAGCCTGACCACGCCCAAAGGGCCTGCCGCACCGCTCTGGCCATGGTCAAAGAACTCGGCACCTTGGATGATGTTTGGGAGGGAATGGGGCTCCCCCGGCTGGGCCTTGACCTGGGCATAGGCATTAACAGCGGCCCCGTGGTGGTGGGTAACATGGGCTCCCGCCTTCGCTTCGACTACACGGCGGTGGGGGATAATGTCAACCTGGCCTCCCGCCTGGTGAATCAGGCCAAGGACTATGGGGTGAGAATTCTGGTCAGCCAGGCCATCCGGGACCTGTGCGCAGACCAGTTCCAGTTCCGGGCCATTGACCGCATCCGGGTCAAGGGCAAAGAGCTGGCCGCAGCCGTTTATGAGCTGACCGGCCCCCTGCAGGCTCCGGAGCCGGATTTTTGCCGGCTCAGTAACGCCGCTTTCCAGTCTTATCTAAACCGCGACTTTGCCCAGGCCGTGGATCACCTGGAAAGGCTCCTGGAGCAAAGGCCCCAGGACCGCCCGGCGGCATTGTTGCGAAGTCGCTGCCTGGAATATATGCAAACCCCGCCGCCGCCTGAATGGGACGGGATTGAAACTAAAAAATACAAATAGGCAAGGTGGGCTTTTTATTGCCGAGACGGCGCGTTCTCTAATTTTGCACATACTGGGCGGACTGCTGCCCCGGCGCTTATTGACCTTGGCCTGCCTTTATTTGAAAATAACCCCAGAACAAAGCGGCGGGCTTTCCGGTTATTTGTTATAAATTGTCCCGCCTTTACTCAAGGTCGCTCTAGCAATGGCCTACTCAGCTTGTAAAAGCTACTCAAAATCAGAAAGCGGCCCCCGGGCCACTCTGGGCGGCTATTATTTCATCGCGATCATGGCGGTGGCCATGGGCCTATTGGCCGTATTCATATTCAACATGGCCACGCCGCTTCCATTTTTCATCGCCCGCAAGGAGATACTGGCTGAGAAGGCCCTGCCTTTTATGATGCTGTCTGTGAGCGTCCGTATAGGCCTGGTGCTGGTGGTGAGCACTGCCATTCCCTTGTGGCTATTACACCGGATACTGAGGCCCATAGCCTTGTGCCTGAAGGAAATGAAGTCGAACCGGCAGTGCCCGGATGATCTAATGGAAAAGGCCCGGCGCCGCTTGATCAACCTGCCTTTTCTTTACACCCCTATAAACTTGATGATGTGGATAGGAACCCCGGCGTTAATGCTCCTAGCGTTCCACCTTACCGGGCTTATGGATATACACGCCGCCCTGGCCATCTCCGGCCGCTCCACCATGGTGGGGCTGATATCCTCATCCATCGCCTTTTTCCGTTTTGAGGTGCATAGCCGGCGCCACGTAATCCCTCTTTTTTTCCCCAAAGGGAACCTGGCCAAGGTGAGGGGGACCCTGCAGATCCCCATTCACCGCCGCATCCAGATCCTGTATATGGCCGGAACCCTGGTCCCTCTGACAATCCTGCTCATAACCCTGTTCCTGCTGCAGTGGGAAATAAACGGAAAAGATATTTCGGCATCAGCTTACGGCAGGCAAATTATCGTCTTCACCATGGTCCTGGGGGCGGCCTCACTGATTAGCGCCTTTGTCTTGAACTATCTGGTTGCCTGCTCCATACGCGAACCTATCAAGGCGATGCTGGCCACGGTCTCCCTCATCAGAGAGGGTGACTACCAGACCCGCATAAAGGTGGTGAGCAACGATGAAATCGGATTGCTGGGCGACGCGGGCAATCAGATGATCCAGGGATTGGCTGAAAGGGAAAAGCTCCATGATACCTTCGGAAAATATGTAACCCCGGAAATACGCGACGAGATACTCTCCGGCCGTATACCATTGCAGGGCGAGAGGCGCCAAGCCACAGTCATGTTCGCCGATCTGCGTGGTTTCACACATTTTGTTGAGAATAACCGCCCGGAAGACGTCATGGCCAGTCTCAGGGGCTATTTCACGGCCATGCACAAATCCATCCGCCGCCACCGGGGTCTGGTGCTGCAATTTGTGGGCGATGAGATCGAGGCGGTCTTTGGGGTGCCGGTGCCTTTTGACAACCATGCCGACGCCGCGGTTCAGGCCGCCCTGGAGATGCGCCACTCTTTGCACCTGTTGAACCAGGCCCGGATCAGCTACAACCTCCCTCCCCTGAAACACGGGGTGGGCATCCATACCGGTCCGGTGCTGGCCGGCAATTCGGGCAGCGAAGAACAATCCGCCTATGCCTTGGTCGGCGACACCGTTAATGTGGCTTCCCGGATTCAAGAGATGACCAAAGAGGTGGGCTGCGATATCCTGGTCAGTCAGGAGACTGTCGATCACCTGCGGGGCAGCTATGGCACCACCATGATGGCCCCCCGCCAGGTGAAAGGCTACTCCAAGCTGGTGATAGCCCATAAAGTCGAGGGATAGCTTTTTGCATCAGAGAAGGACATTGCCATGGTGAATGACCTTTTGGATCCCAATACTCACATCGGCGCCGCCGTCTTTGCGGTGATAATCCTGCTCCTGGCTTGGGTGGTGTCATGGCTGGTGGGCCGCCTTTTGGTAAGGGCCAACTGGGTGATGGGACACCTGGGCCGGCGGGTGGACGAGACCGTGGTCCGCTATGTGGTGCGCTTTGCCAAGCTGGGCGTCTACCTCTTTGCCTTGGTGGTTTATGCCAGCCTGGTGCCGATTCTTAAGTCTCTCATGGGAGCCATCCTGGCCAGCGCCGGCATCACCGCCCTGGTGATGGGCTTTGCCGCCAAATCCACCCTGGCCAATCTGATCTCCGGCCTCTCTCTGGCCATATACCGCCCTGTAAGGATCGGGGACAAGGTAACCATAGAAAACGAATACGGCACCATCGAGGATATAACCCTGCGCCACACCATAGTCAAAACCTGGGAATACAAAAGGCTGGTTATCCCCAACGCCAAGCTGGATGAGATGACCCTGGTCAACTACAGCCTCATAAACCCGGAGATGATGTGCAAGGTGGAGCTGGGTGTGAGCTATGATACGGACATAGACCTGGCCCGGCGCCTCATCCTGGAAGAGGTGTCCCAGTGCCCTCTGATCTCCCGAGCCCCGGAAAAAGAGCCTTATGTCCGGGTGATCTCACACGGGGATTTCTCCATAGGCCTGAGGATCTATACCTGGGTGGCCAACGCGGATGATATGTGGTCCGTCAGGTGGTGGCTGCTGGAGCACATAAAGAAACGCTTCGATAAAGAAGAGGTTGAAATACCCTTCCCCTACCGCACCCTGGTCTACAAAAAAGACCTGCCTCCCCCGCGCCGGGAGGGCCCCAAGACGCCTGAAGGCTCGGATGAAGAAAAATAGCCCCGGGAAGGAGCCGAAACCATGCCTATTAGAGTTCTTTCCATGGCCAAAAAGGCGTCTTTGCCTCAAGGCTCCCTGGTCCATATCGGCCCGACTCCTGAAAAGCCTCCCTCCATCTCGATCCTGGAGTATGACCAGGATAATTTCTCTCAAATCGAGGACGCCAGCGAGGACGACCTGAGCGCAGCCCTGAAAAAAGACAGGGTGACCTGGTTCAAGGTGCAGGGGGTGCACCAGCCGGAGATAGTCTCTCAGATGGGGCGAATTTTCAAGCTGCATCCGTTGGTTATGGAAGACATTCTGAACTCGCAACAGCGCCCCAAACTGGAAAGTTTCGACGAATATGAATTCCTGGCCCTAAAGGCCTTTGAGGTCAATGGCCCGCAGGTCCTGCCCCGGCACCTCAGCCTTATCCTGGGCCGGGGTTATGTGCTCACCTTTCAAGACAGCGATTTCGATCCCTTTGGGCCTATTTTGGAACGGATCGCCAGCGGCAAGGGACGAATCCGGCATATGGGGGCCGACTACCTGGCCTGCGCCATATTGGACCTGGTGGTGGACGGTTACTTCCAGGTCATGGAACTGATCGGTGAAAATCTGGAGGAGCTGGAAGATATCGTCCTGGGCGAGCCGGATCGTAAAACCCTGGAGGCCTTGTATGAGCTGAAAAAAGAAGCCTTCAGCTTGCGTAAGGCCACCTGGCCCCTGCGGGAGGTCATGGCTGGGTTGACCCGGGGGGAATCGGCCCTGGTCACGGAAGCGGTCCTGCCTTTTATGCGCGACGTGTACGATCACACCATACAGGTGATAGACGGCAACGAAAGCCTGCGCGAGAGCCTTACCAATTTAAAAGACATATACTTAAGCAGTATCAGCAACCGCATGAATCAGGTAATGAAGGTGCTGACCATCATCGCCACTTTGTTCATCCCCCTGACCTTTTTGGCGGGGGTGTATGGGATGAACTTCAAGCATATGCCCGAGCTGGAATGGCCTTGGGCCTATCCCGCCGTCCTCATAGTGATGCTGGTGATGGTGATAGCCATGCTTTTCTATTTCAGGCGCAAAAAATGGTTCTAAAGGGCAGAACGCCCTTTATCCTTATAGGCGGCGGCTTGGAAGGCTTTTATTTACTTCCGCTGAGAAGGAACCGGTCTTTATATCTTTTCCTTTTCCAGATATAAGGCCTTATCTATCTTAGCGAATACCTTTTGATAGGCCTCGGGGTTGTATACAGGCTGAGACCAGATAATGCCGCCGGCGTTACTCAAGGCCTTGGCGACCACATTCAAGCGCACCCGTATTTTCTTACCGTGTTCCCGTACTGTTACCGAGGCCTCCAGTCTCTTGGTTGTTTGGTAAGTGCCCACTCCCGAGCCCCACCAAAACTCAACGTAGTTTTTAGTCGCCTCATCCACCTCATATATTTCCTGGGCTGCCGTAATCAGGCCAAGTTCCATTGCCGCCTCGGAAATAATGAAACCTTCGTCCTGCAAAGCTGCAATGACTGCCTTCATCACATTTTGCATGTTGGTGCCTTCATATTCACGAGACTGCATCTCGCGCAGCTGCATGGAGGTCACATTGGGTTTAGGCGGCGGTTTGGGCGTAGGTACACACCCCACCAGTCCCACAACAAGCGCCAGGGCAAAAACAACTCTAAAAACGGCTGGAATGGTAAGAAAAGGCATCAACCACTCCTTTTTTAAACTTGAGGATTATAGTCAAGGTGCGCTGAGAAGTGGCAGCTGCACCAGAGCTGGCCTGGTAGCCGGCACCACCGGCACCGCCAACGTCGCCACTTGCCCCCAGGATCAGGACTCCGGCTCCTCCTGAATCCTTGGAATAGGAGTATTCCGTACTTATCTTGTCGTAAATCCAGGTTTCCCGGCCCTCCGAGTCCCTGGTGACGATATTGGGAGAGCCCAAGGCCTGGGCCACGTCAGCCTGGCTCATCCCCTTTTTTATCTCCCGCTGGACTGTCCCAACCGTCAACCGTTCATCGTCCCTGTTGGCAAGGGAGTGCCGATGCTCAGCCGCGGTCCGGCAACCGGCCATTGAAAGAATGATCCCTAGCAGAATTAGCAGGCTGGAAATAATTTTCATGAGAATCCCCCGATCCCCCAAATGGCACGGGTGTACGATATCGCTTCACTCCCTTCTATGTCAAGCAACTAGTCCCACCCCAAAATGCCCTTGAACCTGCGGCAATCTCTAATCTTTTCCTCATAAATTACTTCCCTCCGCACAATCTGAACCCAGGCGCCAACTAAGGCAACATTGCGAAAAGGACCCACGCCCTTTTTGCCATTTGCCGGTTTTTTTGGGCTTTTAGCACCACCTTCTATTGATGCTGGTGGTGGTCATAGCCATGCTGTTCTATTTCCGGCGCAAAAAGTGATTCTAAAGGGGAAAACGCCTATTACACCTCCAGGGCATCAACCAAACCACCCCACTTTTGTTCCAATTGTGGATTAACCAGACAAGTTTATGTTTTAATTAAAAAATATCTGTGGATACAACAGGACTAAATGCCGGTTGGCTGTTGAATATATCTTGAAAATCAGCCTGCCATGGTTATTCATCTGTTGAAAAATGGTGGAAAACCATTTCAATAACGGTTGATAACCTGATTAAAACTATGAAAGAAAGGAATTAAGAGAGCCCCTGGGGAGGAGGGATTTCCCCAGGGGCTCTTTGGGGTGTGGGGAGGGATGATTTAAGTCTAAATTCTCCTAGCGCGGTAATTGAGTTTACGCCGTACGAAAGTCATGGAAACAGCAACACCGCCAAATAGCAGCAAATATTCAAACTGAAGCGGCCAGGCGGTGGTGCTTTGAACATAGGTGGCTGAGGAATCGGCCTTAATCGCGGGAAACATACCCTCCACCAAGGTGGTGGAGTCCGGGCCTCCAGGTTGAATATTGGATTCCATTTTGCTGCCTTCAGTTTCAGGTGCCGTCCAGAAGATCAGCAGCAAGGCGATTAGCAGACTCACTCTAAGTATCGGAATCCAAGCACGCAATGTTGTAACCTCATCTTGGTTGGCCCATGACTTCCACCATATTTTTTGAAGTACATTAGAAAATAAGTTCAGGCAAGGGTGGTTTGGGGTGGTAGGAAGTGGGTACTCATGCTACCCATGGATACCACCTTTTGGCCGGATGGTTTTACGGGCGGTTGCTATTCAGTAAAAAAACCTGATATTTCAAACAAATCGCTTCATGAGGCTGGGCCAGGACCAGTCCACCGGGATACGCAGCCTGGCTCCATCCTTGCGTTGATATATCAAATACCCCTCTTTTTGGCCGAACCTAAGCAGATCGCGGGTCAGCTCCACGTCTTTTTGACAGTACCCGGACAGCTTGTCTATCTCACCCTCCCGCCACCACTTAACCGCCTGCAGCCCGTCAGCGCTCTTGCCTGCGCCCAAGGTGGCCTCCCCTAAGGCCTGGAGGCTGAGGCGGAAACCCAAGTGACCATGCACCTCCTCCAAAAGGTCCAGAGTGGGTAAACGGCCCAGGTCGTCAGGGGTGTAGGCGCTGAGGACTTTGTAGTCAAAGCGTTTGATGTTGAAACCCACCACCATTTGCAGCTCTTGCAGCCTTTGCAACAGGTCCTCTACCTGATTGTGCTGAAATACCTGAAACTTATGGTCCCGGCTGTCATAAAGCACCCCCACGCTGACCCCCATGAGGTGACTGTTGCCCCACCCCCCCACCTCATCGGCCAGACGCTGGGTCTCCAGGTCCAAGACGCCGTAGCGCAGAGACCCGTCCTCCCCGGCCTGGGGGGCTGGCTCCTCGGATATTACCAATGCCGGGGGGCTGGAGCTTAGGGACAACTTTTCTTTGCCCAGGAGCAGACGCACCAGCAGCAAGGCCCCCTCTTTGTCCAGGGGTTTGTTTCCCGAGCCGCACTTGGGTGAGTACACGCAGGCCGGGCAACCCTCCACACAATCACAACCGCTTAACAGCTCTTCCACTTTAAGCAAGAGCTCTTCAATGATCTCATAACCGCGCTCAGCCAGGCCCACTCCGCCTGGGACGCCATCATAGATAAAGACCGCCGCCTTGCCGGTCTGGGGATGAAGCGGGATGGATATGCCCCCGATGTCGTCACGGTCGCACAAGGCGAACAAGGGGAACATGCTTATAGCCGCATGCTCCAGGGCATGGATGGAGCCCATGAAGTGGCGGCCCGCCTCCTCCAGCGCTGTACGCACCGCCGCCTCTATATCCAGCCAGAGCCCATGGGTCTCGAACTCCAAAGGAGGTAGATCCAGGGGAAAGACCCCCAAGAGATCTCCCCCCCGAAGACGGCGGCGCTCATAGCCGGTGATGGTCTCAGTAACCTTGAGCCGGCCTTGGCGCACCAGGAAATTGGCCACCGGCCGGCGTCCCGTTTCTTTGAGGATCTCGGTCTCCTTTTGGGAGCGGGCTCTGGTGTAGTAGTCCGCCCGGGCGGCCTGCACCTGCACCCGCTTATGCTCCAGGTCCAGGTTGCGTACGATATAGCTCCGGGTCTGGTGCAAATACACCGCCCCGGGGTAGCCTTCCTTGAACACCCGTACGCCGTCCAGAGAGCCCACCACCTTGCCCTTGGGGTCCAAGATGGCATAGCTTTCGCCGCTGCCCCGAAGGTCCACAAAGCGCTGGGGCCGTTTGCGGGCGGCGAAGTATCTGGCGCCCTCGGCGTCCAGGAGAAGCTCGCCCTCAGCCAGCAGTTGCTCCAGCGACTCTGAATGCCTTTTCAGGTCAAAGAAACCCTCTTCAGGTCCCAGGGCCTCTTCGGCAGCGGCGCAGACCAAATGCCGCTTCACGATGTGGCTGTTCTCCGGGTCCAGGACCGCGGCCTCCACCGGCCGGGCGAAAAACCGCTCCGGGTGTGCCAGAAAATACTGATCCAGGGCGTCCGGGGCGGCCACCAGAAAAATGGCGCTTTCCCTCCCGGCCCGTCCCACCCGGCCGCCCCGTTGCCAGGTGTTGATCTGGCTGCCGGGATAGCCCACCAAGATACACACATCCAGCTCGCCGATGTCTATGCCCATCTCCAAGGCGCTGGTGCTGACCACGCCGGCCAAAGCCCCGCTGGCCAGGTCGGTCTCTATGCGACGGCGCTCCTCAGGCAAAAACCCGGCCCGGTAGCCGGCGATCTTTTCCCTTAGGTCGGGGTTGGACCGGGTGACCCAGGTGTGAATCAGCTCGGTGTACAACCGGCTCTTGGTAAAGCAGATGGTGGAGAGCCCTTGACGCACCGCCTGGGTGAAAATCCGGGAGGCGGTGGTGGTGGCGGCGCCGTGAGGATTGAGCAGGGCGAACAAGCGGCCCGCAGCCGGGGCCCCGCACTCTGCTATCACCTGCTCCTTGCTGAACTTGCGCCCGCACAAGGCCTGGGCATGCTCCCGGGGGTTGGCGATGGTGGCGGAACTCAAAATAAACGAGGGCTGTGAGCCCTGACTCCGGGCCAGGCGCATAAGCCGGCGCAGCACCTGGGCCACGTGGCAGCCGAAGACGCCCCTATAGGTGTGTACTTCATCTATGACCACATAACGCAGATCCCGCAGCCAGGCCTCCCAGGCAGGGGCAAAGGCGCAGATACCGGCATGGACCATATCAGGATTGCTGATCAGGATGCCGGGAGGGTTCTCCCGCAGGCGGCGCCTCTTGGCCGGGGGGGTGTCGCCGTCATACACCGCCGCCACCTCTCCCAGGCCGGCGCTAAAAGCGAGTTGATTCAGGGCTGCCAGCTGGTCTTGCTCCAGGGCCTTCAAAGGGAACAAAAACAAGGCCTTGGCCTGGGGGTGGTTAATAAGGCCTTCCAATACGGGCAGGGCATAGACCAGGGTCTTGCCGCTGGCGGTGGGCGTGGCCACCACCAGGTCCCGGCCGCTACGGGCCAGGTCCAGGGCCTGGGCCTGATGGCTGTAAAGGCAGCTCACCCCCACGGCCTCCAAGGCCCGGGACAGGGCCTCAGGAAGGGGTTTTTGCGGTGCGGCCAGGCTCTGGGGCCGGGGGGGTATTTTTTCCACATGCACGGTTTCCCCGGCGACGCCCTCTTCCCGCTCCAGAGAGGCAATAAATTCTGAAAGGCCTTGTGACATGCCTGGCCTTTTATCATGCCTGATCCTCAGCGTCCAGCCGGTGGAAATTTGTCATTAAACAAAACAGAGCCCCTTCCGGCCCTTGACAGCCTCTTGGGGGTTTGCTAATTCTGGTTGAGCACGAGTTGGGGTAAATATATGATTGCGCAGAAACTTCAAGCGGGGCTTCCCCGAGAGGCCCGGCTGGGGACACTCCCGAACCTTTATAGGTTGCCGGGGGTTTTTTTTGGATCCCTTTCCGGGCGAGCTCCCTTGGAAGGAGGTTTCCGTGGCGGCGCTTAAACGGCGCGATCTGCTGGGCCTGACCGGCATGAGCCCTGGCGAGATCACCCGCATCCTGGACACTGCCGAAACCATGCGGGAGATAAACACCCGGCCCATAAAAAAGGTGCCCACCCTGCGGGGCAAACTGGTGGTCAACTTCTTCTTCGAGCCTTCCACCCGCACCCGCACCTCCTTTGAGGTGGCGGCCAAACGCCTCAGCGCGGACACCGTATCCCTCTCCGCCACCACCAGCTCCCTGACCAAGGGCGAAACCCTCATCGACACCGCCCGCAACCTGCAGGCCATGGCCCCGGACATGATCATCATGCGCCACTCCATGTCAGGCGCGCCCCATCTTTTGTCTCACCATGTGCAGGCCTCCATCATCAATGCCGGTGACGGCACCCATGAACACCCCACCCAAGGGCTCTTGGATCTTCTGACCATACGCCAGCGCAAAGAGAAGATCGAAGGCCTGGAAGTGGCCATCATCGGTGACATAGCCCACTCGCGGGTGGCCCGTTCCGCTATCATAGGGCTCAACACCCTGGGCGCCAGGGTGCGCATCTTCGGCCCCCGCACCTTGCTGCCCCCGCACGCCGAAACCCTGGGGGTGACCTTGGCCCCCACCATGAACGAGGCCCTGGAGGGGGTCGATGTGGTGATGATGCTGCGCGTGCAGCAGGAGCGCCTGGATGACGTTCTCTTCCCCTCCATTCGGGAATATGCCCAGCGTTTTGGGCTGGCCGCCCGGCACCTGAAAATGGCCAAGCCGGATGTGATTGTCATGCATCCCGGGCCTATCAACCGGGGCGTGGAAATGGCCCCGGACGTTGCCGACGGCCCCTTCTCGGTGATTCTGAACCAGGTTGAGAACGGGGTGGCCGTACGCATGGCCCTTTTGTACCTGCTCATCGGCCAGGAGGAATAAGGTTTGAGAAAGTTGCTGCTCAAAGGGGGGCGCATCCTATGCCCGGCCACCAATAAGGACGAGACCGGCGATATCCTGATCCAAGGCGCCAAGATAGCCGCCTTGGGCGGAAAGCTGAAGGCCGGGGACGCCAAGGTGGTGGATTGCAGCGGCTTGGTGGTGGCGCCGGGGCTGATTGATCTTCACGTCCACCTGCGCGAGCCCGGGCACGAGTACAAGGAGACCATCGCCACCGGTTCTGCCGCCGCCGCTGCCGGCGGCTTCAGCGCCGTCTGCTGCATGCCCAACACCGTCCCGGTCAACGACACCCGCGCTGTCACCGAGATGATCCTGGAAAAGGCCCAGGCCGCGGGCAAATCAAGGGTGTATCCGGTGGGGGCCATCAGCACCGGGCTCAAGGGCGAAAAGCTCACTGAAATGGCCGAGCTGAAAGAAGCGGGTTGCGTTGCCGTGAGCGACGACGGGCGGCCGGTGACTGACAGTCAGCTGCTGCGCCGGGCCATGGAGTATGCCGGAACCTTTGACCTGCCGGTCATCTGCCACAGCGAAGACCTTGCCCTGTCCCGGGGGGGAGTCATGAATGAAGGCCCGGTGTCCACCCGCCTGGGCCTGAAAGGCATCCCCGCCGCCGCAGAGGCCTTGGCAGTGGAGCGGGACCTGGCCCTGGCTTTGCTGACCGGGGCCCGGGTGCATATAGCCCATGTCTCCTGCGCCGGATCAATGGAGGCGGTGCGCCGGGCCAAGGAAAGGGGGGCGCGGGTCACCTGTGAGACCGCACCCCATTACCTCGATCTCATTGATGAAGACATCGGCGAGTATGACACTCATACCAAGATGAACCCCCCGCTCCGCTCCGCCGCCGACCGCGAAGCCCTGCGCCAAGGCCTGGCTCAAGGCCTGATCGATATGGTGGCTACTGACCACGCCCCCCATTCGGTCCTGGAAAAGGAAGTCGAGTTCGACCGGGCGGCCTTTGGGATCATCGGTTTGGAAACGGCCCTGGGCGTGATGTTGAAGTTACGGGACCAGGGGGTCCTCAGCCTCAGCCAGGTTATCGAGCGCATGAGCGCCGCCCCGGCCTCTGCCTTGGGCCTGGAGGGCGGCAGACTGGATCAGGGCGGACCTGCCCATGTGACCGTGATCGATCCCGCCCGCCCCTGGGTGGTGGACCCGGATAAGTTTCAGTCGCTCTCCCGGAATTGCCCTTGGGCGGGGCAGACCCTGCCCGGCCGGGCGGTGATGACCATCAATTCCGGGCGGGTGACCTTTAAGCTCAAGGAGGGCCGGCGATGAAATGGCGAGGCGGCGGCAAATACACCATGGAGGCCCTGGCCCTGATCAGCGCCCTGGTGATAGTGGGGATTTTCGTCTTTTCCCATTACCAGCGTGAACTGGATACCTATGATGACGAGGCCTTGCGCCTGGCCAGCAAGATACCCCAGGCAGTGGAGGTTTTCTTTGCCAGCAATCCCCAGGCCCGCCTGACCCCAGAGGCCCTGAAAGGCAGCGGCCTGGAAGTCTCAGAGCAAATACGTGTTGAGGTGCCTGTGGACAAAGACCGGCCGGAAAACTGGCAGGTCAAACTCTGGCACGTCCAAGGGGTCAAGCTCTTTACGGTCAGCGCCCAAGGAGTAGAGGCAAAGAACCGCTGAACCCAGATGTCCCGCCATCAAAAGCAAAAAGAAACAGCCTTGGTGAGGACGCTTTGCTACGTCTTGGGCGTGGCCCCGGATGAGTTCGGCCTGGCGCCGGACCCGGATGGCTGGGTCAAGGTGAAAGAGCTGGTCAAGGCCCTGCACGAAGAAGAGGGCTGGAGGCACCTGCGCGAAACCATGATACAAGAGGCGGCCTTGCGCCTGGCCCCGCAGGACTTGGAGCTGCGCCAGGGCGCTATACGCTGCCTTTCACGCCAGCCCCCCCGGCCCCAATATGGAGTGGAGGCCCCGCCCCATCTGTACCTGGCCCTAAGGCCCAGGGCCTGGCCGGTAGTCCGTCAGCAAGGCCTGCAGGGAACCGAGGACGATCCCGTGATACTGACCCTGGATCAGGATTTCGCCCTGCGCCTGGGCCGGCGGCGGACCGCAGACCCGGTGCTGATCACAGTCCAGGCTCAACCCGCCCTGGACCAAGGGGCTGATTTCGCCCTCTTGGGCAGCCGGTTGTATCTGACCTACTGGGTTCCGGCTGACTGCCTGCAGGGGCCGCCGGTTTCGGAAAAGCCTCCGGAAAGGAAGCCCGCAAAGGTCAAGATCAAGCAGGACTCTCCAGCCCCTGGGTTGCCCGCTCCTGACGCCATGCCCGGCTCTTTTCTGGTTTCGCCGGAAGACATGGAAAAGCCCTACAAACAAAAAGGCCTGCGTAAAAAAATAAAGTGGAAGGAAGCTCGGCGCAAGCAGAGGCGCCAAAAAGGCTAAGGCAAATGCCCCAGACGGCTGCCGCCCCCCTCCTTGCTGACAGCCGTTTAATTCACCTACCCCGAGTTCGGTATTGGCCTGGCGGCTAATTCGCTTCTCGCGCGGTAGCCGCCAGGCTCAAAATCAGATTTAATCAGAAGCAGGCCTGATGCTGCAGAGCTGGGATTTCCAGGTGGGATAACCCATGATGGGTTCCCGGCTCTGGCAGTCGGTGAGAAGGTTGCAGTTGCCCTCCCGGTGCCAGCCATGGGGCACCAGGACCACCCCTTCCGCCACCCGGGCGTCAACCCAGGCCCGCATACGGGCCTGACCGCGGTCGGTCTCTACAAAGATCTCCTCTTTATGGCTCACGCCGTACTTCTTGGCGGTTTCGGGCCCCATCTCCGCCCTGGGAAAGGGGCTCTCCCTTTGCAGTGAGCGCACATGGTGCATCTGGCTGTTGGTGTAGTAGATATTGCGCTGGCCTGTGGAGAGAATCAGGGGGAAGCGTTCGCCCAGCTCCTGCCACCTTGTTCCCTGGGGCGATTTCTCCGGCTCCAGATAGGTGGGCAGGGGATCGAAGCCCACATCGGCCAGGGCCTGGCAGAAAATCTCTATCTTGCCGGAGGGTGTCTTGAAGTCGCCGGGCCTGGTCTCATACTCCATGTCCTGGTAAAAGGCGCCCTCTGGTCTCTCTTGGCTGAGATGATCAAAGCTCAGCTCGCAGGGCTCCAACTCATCGCGGACCAGATCCTTCTCTGACTGCCAGGGAAACACCTCGCCGAAACCCAGGCGTGCGGCCAAGCCGCTGAACACATCCAACACGCTGCGGCACTCACCCAAAGGCTCGATGGCCTTCTCTCTTATCATCAAATAGGGCAGGCAATGACAGACGTTGTAATTGTAGGCCAGGCTCCAGCCTTCCAGGTGGCTGGTGGCGGGCAACACATAGTTAGCCAGCTCCGCGGTTTCGGTCATAAACTGCTCGTAAACCACCAAAAGCTCCAGCCGCTTAAAGGCCTCCCTGAAGGCGTTG
>JASFOZ010000006.1:0-22896 GCA_050116255.1 Desulfarculaceae bacterium | reverse complement strand
ACTTGGCTGCTGTCAATGGTCAAGGTGACTTCACTCATGGCTAGTCCCTACCACCTATTCTTATCGGCTACATAAAAAACGGGGGCGGCCGGCACCCGGCGGACCGCCCCCGTTGGGTGACCGAACAACCTTTTTACCAGGAATGGGTGATGGCATCCTGGGGGCAGGCCTCCACGCAGGGCAGCGGCGGCCTATGGCTGGCCGGCTTGCACTGGGCGCAAACGTATTTGAGCTTCTTGCGCTGGTCATCGTTGATCACCGCCACCGGTTCCTCGCGCAGAGGATCATGGGGATCCTCGGTCACCTCGAAACAGCCTCCAGGACAGGCTGGTACGCATTTTTCACAACCATCGCATTTATCAGTGTCAATGGTTATGAAAAAATCCCCGGAGCCGTCCTTATAGCCATAATTAGCCAGCATATCCATCCACTCTTTGTTTATTTTTTCTTCTTGCGTTCCTTTTCGATCAGGGCCTTGGCGAACAGGGCGGCGCCCAGGGCGCCGGCTATCTGGGTGTCCACCTCGGGCATGAGGGCCTCGATGCTCAGCTCCTTTTCGATGCGGCTGACCACGCCCTTGTTTTTGGCGATGCCGCCGGTGATGGCGAAATCCTCCTCAATGCCGATCCGCTCCAACAGGCCCACCACCCGGTGGGCCATGGCCGAGCAATAGGCAGCCAGCACCTTCTCCTTGGGCCAGCCATCGCGCAGCAGTCCCGAGGCCTCGCTCTTGGCGAAAACCACGCAGGTGGAGGAGACCGGGGGCGGCTCTTGTTCCACCTTAAGGCTCAGATCGCCTATCTCATTGATGGAGACATTCAGAAGGTCGGCAAAGACCTCCATGCCCCGGCCGGTGCCGGCGGCGCATTTGTCGTTCATCAAAAAGTTTGTGACCTTACCCTTTTCGTCGCAGTGGATGGCCTTGCAGTCCTGTCCCCCCATGTCCAAGACGGTGCGCACCTTGGGGCCGTACATCCAGTTGGCCCCCCGGGCGTGGCAGGCGATCTCAGTGATGGCCCGGTTGCCGAAGGGCACATTGACGCGGCCGTAGCCGGTGCCCACAGTGTACTGCAGATCCTCTATGGCAAGCCCGGTGCCGTCCAGGGCCATGTTCATGGCGTTGACGGCGCTGTCCGGCGAGTTGGAGCCGGTGCGGGTGTTGCCATAGCAATATAGCTTGCCGTCGAGCATGACTACGGCCTGGGAGCTGACCGAACCAACGTCCACACCACCAGCGATGATATCGGCTTCTTTGGGGTCCAGGTCGGGATCGGTCCAGCGTGATTCTGTCCATCTCCAAAATTCTTCAGCCATTTTGCTCCTCCCCCGGGCTATGCCACGGCCACGTCGGCCGCCTTAGAGTAGTTGCCTTCAGCGCCCAGGATGGCCGCTCCCAAAGCCGATACGATCTCCGGGATTTCGGGGATCAACACCTCGGAACCGAGATCGCTGTTAAGCGAATGCACAAAACCCACATTGCGGGCCACGCCCCCGATTAGGGCCAATTTCTCCTGCAACCCCACCCGGCGGACCATGGAAACGATGCGGTCGCTGATGGCGTCGTGGATGGCCCGGGCCATATCCGGTTTCGGGGTCTTGTTGTGCACCAGGGTCACCAGCTCGCTCTCGGCGAACACCGCGCACTGGGCGTTCATGGCCACCTTGCCCTCGGATTTCAGGCTCATCTGGCCCAGCTCCTCCAGGCTGACCTCCAGGGCCCGGGCCATGGCCTCGCAAAAGGCGCCGGCGCCGGCAGCGCATTTTTCGTTGATGGCAAAGTCCACCACCTTGCCGGCCTCGTCCACCCTGATGGCCCTGCCTTCTTCAGCGCCCACGTCGATTACCGTACGCGCATCCGGGAACAGAGTCACACCGCCCTTGGCCGCTGCAGCCACCTCGGTCACATAACCCTTGGCCCTCTTGGTGCTCTTGCGGCCCGAGCCGGTGGCCACTAACACCTCCAGGTCGTCAGCCTTGGTCTTAAGCTTGTCCCAGGCATCGGCAATGGCGGTCTCTGCGTCTTCTCCGGCCGGTACCATAACATGGTCGATCAACTTACCGTCTTCAGCAACGGCGATTTTGACCGTCTTGGCTCCAACGTCGATTCCAGCGGTTAACATGTCAAAACCTCCTTAGGGGGCATGTGGCCTTCATCAGGCCGCCACCTTTTTGATGCCCAAGGTTTCCATGAAAGCGTCGATACGCTGCATGGTGCGGCCGGCGTCGAATTCGCGCTCATCGCCCATGTTACCTTCAAAGGTCATCACCGGAAAGCCGGCGGTCTGAATGGCCAGGCGGTTTTCGGCGATTCCCAGGCTCAGGCCCTCGCAGCCACGGTTATAATGCAGCATTACGCCGCTTAGTTTCCAGTTCTTGCAGATGGAGATCATCATCTCGCTTTTATATTCAGGCGAATAAAAATGCTGGTATTCCGGCTTGTGCAGATGCCAGCGCACCAGCTCCCGGGCCGCCTCCTCGCGGGTGGCGGGTTTTTTCTCAGGCAGGGGCCGGGGCGCCAGCCGGTCGCTCTCAGCCTGGTAGTCCCACATGCCTTCCAGCCCGAAGGTGTATAAAGAGCCGATGGAGACCACGCCGTATTCCTCCAGATAACGGAATACCTTCAAGAAGCTCCAAGGCGGCTGGGTGTCGCTCATGACCCGGCCCTGCTCATTGGCCACCGCCGCTATGCCCCTGTCCACCCGGTCTTTGACCTCATCATAAAGCTCTTCATAGAAATCGGCGACCACATGCCAGCTTTTCTGCAATGTGGCCAACACATACAGCGCATACATGGATTTTTCATCCAGGGGTGCGGGCACGGCCTGGTTCAGCATGCAGATCTTGGCCCAGGTGTGGGTGGAACGGAAGTCGTTCCAGCAGGCCTCTATGAAAAGCTCGTCGTTATAGGTGCGGCCCGTGGTTTTTTCCAGCCACTCGATGCCGTCCAGTATCTGGCCGGCCACATAATCGATCTTGTGATCAATGAGCTTGCCCCAGGGTTCGGCAGGCCCCACCGCCACATCCACACAATACATAGGGATGCCGCCTTCCAGATCGCTGACCGTCTGGTACCATTTGGCGTGGGAGCAGCAGATATGGTCCTGCCAGATGAAGTCGGGCACGGGGAAAGGCCCGCCAAAGGCATACTCATTCAAAATGATGGAGCCCCAATAGTTGCGCATGTAGGCGCAAAGGTCGCGGGCGTATCCCTTGGCTTCAGCCGCCTCCAGACAACGGTTGCTGAACTCCTTGTTAAAGGCGCAAGAAGCGCCGTAAGGCTCCGAGGTCAGCGGGTAAACGTCTTCGCCCAGACCGGCGGGGACGGCATCGAAGGTCCAGGCCCCGCCCGCCCAGCGCAGGCCTCCTTTTTCATGGGCCTTAGCATAGTTCTTATAAAATCGCTCCCTGATCTCCTTGGCCTTATTCCAACTAAGTAAAGGCTCCGTGGGGTATTTGGCCATTTGCGAACCTCCCTATATCTCGGTATTGCGGGCACCTAGAAAAGATCCTCTTCACGGAGCATCTCCAAAAAGGCCTCAACCCGGATCTTGAACTGGCCCACAGGCACAGTGACGTCCAGCTCCAAAAAGAGGCTGGGTATATCCAGCTCCTCCTTCAAATAGCGGCGTTGCTCGGGGATATCCAGTTCGTGAGGATCACAAAACTTCTGCTGGATGACCACAGCCCCGGCAACGTTCCAGTCCTTGGCCAAGGCGGCCACATGCTGCAGGCGGACCCTCTGGGGCCAATCCTTGGTGGGGCAGGGAGGCCGGGTGATATAGCGTTTGGCTATGGCCAGAAGCCTGTCTTCCTCCGGCTCCACACTGTTCCAGAAGTAGCGCGACCCTGTGCAGTGGTCGTCGATCACAAAGGTGGCGTCCAGATCTTCACACATGCCCACGAACTCGGTGTCATCATCCTCCGAACCCAGGATCATCAGACGGATATTTTCATCCAGGCCCAAGTCACGTCCCCCAAGCTCCTGGTCAATCACCTCGCGCACAACCTTGGCGTGCTCTTGCTTTTCGATCCATTGGTTGGTCACCGAGGCGTACATGGCCTCCAGCCCGGTCAGGGGAGGATTATCACTTTTACGGGTGTCATAGAGATCGCGCATGGCCTGGCGGCTCTGGTTCATGACCTCAATGCCACGGTCCAGGTCCTTATCGGTGATCTCCTTGCCGGTCCACTGCTCCACGAACTTTTTGAACTGCTCCAACTCCTGGCGTAAAAAGGGGACCGCCCTGGGGCTCTGCACGTTGTGGGGCATGGGCAGGTAGTAGGTGAACTCAGGGGGAATGTGGATCTTCCAGGAGGTGAAGGCCTGCCGGATGTGCAGGCAGCTCTGGGCGATCATAAGCCCGTCCAGATAGTCATAACGGCCCATCAGCCCCTGGGCCAGGCAGTCCCGGCAAAAGGGGCAGTACATCCCGAAGATATGGGGCTCAGTAACGTTTTGGGGCTCGTGCGAACCCAAGATGCGCACCGGCAGAATATCGGCGGCGATTAGAATCTCTTCCGGTACATAGGTGCAGAAATAGCCCATTACCTTGCCGCCGGTCTTTTTCTTCCACTCCTTGGCGTACTCGTGGCGCCCTTCGTACCACTGCCTGAAAGTATCAATCATTTCCAATCCCTCCTACCTTGTTGCTACCCTAGAGCTTTCGGTCCAGACAAGATTCCGATTCTTGAGCGCCCAATCAACTCTGGAGGTTGCGGTCAAAGTCCGATCCAAAAATGGACCCTAGCACATGGCTGTGCTCGCCGGCCACGATGCCGGATTGAAGCTCGTCTCCTACATGGCGGGCCGGCTTCTCCCGCCATTGGCCGCTGACAGGCGCAGCGGTTATGCGTTCTTGGATACCGGCCATCGCGTCTAAGTCCTGGCCAATCATGGGGCGCAGTTTCAAAGATGTTTCCCCCCTCACTGCCTCATAAATCAATCGAGGCGGATGATCTTGACGTTCTTGCCCACCCATTCCGAGGGCAGGTATACCCGGCCGGAGTTGCCGCTATTTCTGACATTCTTTTCGATCATTTCCTCACCGTAAATCTCAAACTTGGGTATTCGGCATTGCTCAGCTGAGGCCGCGGCGGCGTTTCCCTTGTCAGACGAAGGCCCAACCTTCTTTCGTTGCTTCTTCATGGCGATATTCGACTTTGCTCAACCCCGCCTGAGCTTGGTCCAGGCTGTTTTTTGTGTCCAGTCATTTATGATGCCAACGGTAAGGTTGGGTGTTTTCTGCCGCGCTATAATTATATAATAATTGTTTTATAGCTACAATGTAACTATAGAAAAGCCGGCTGGCCTTGTCAAGCTAAAAATAACATAAATACATTTGTATAGTTAAATAGCGATACATATAATTATTTCAATAAATTAAAACGAAAGGTGCGGGTGGCGCCCAGGATTAGGGGAATAAGCCTGATTAAAACCAGTTAATCAATGAGTTGATGGGGGCAAATCGGCGAGCCATAGAAGAAGGCGGATCAGGCTGGAGAGATCATAAGAGGAAAGGAACCGGGCCGCCCGGCGGTTTAGGCCCTGGCATTATCTTGACATCCCTGAATTCCAGCAACCTAAGGAAAGGCGTCTTGAGGCTATGAGGCCGGGTGTTTAATCTTGTCCTAATTTGAGTTGCAGGTTGATGAAAGGGCTCCGGTCAAAGCCCTGGTTTTTGAAAAAGGCAAGCATATCGCCTGAATCCCAGCGTACTGCGGTGAGCACATCCAAAACGCCTTCAGAGGCGAAGTGCTCAAGTAAGCGCCGGGCCAGGGCCCCGCCTATCCCCTGGCCCATGTAATCCGGGTTTACTTCCACCACCTCGATCCAGCCGCTGAGTTCGGCGCCAAAGCCCCCCACCTTTATCTCCCCAATGATGAAACCCACCACCTGGCCGTCATTTTCAGCCACATAGCCGGGATACTCGGAATTGTCCACATGGCTGGAGAGCATCTCCCGCCAGCGGGGGGTGATCTCTTTCCTGGTTATACTCTTATGGATGTCTACGACCTGGGCCAGGTCGTCTTCGGTCATGCGGCGAAGATCCATCCAGCCATCCCCGATCTAGTATATTAGTTGACGCTCAGTTCAGTCGATACGAATGATCTTAACGTTTTTCCCCACCCACTCCGGGGGCAGGTACACGCGGCCGGAGTTGCCGCTTTGCTTTACTTCCTTCTCGATCATCTCTTCACCGTAGACCTCGAATTTGGCCTTGGGAGATGTGTCGGAGGAGACGCCGGCCCCGGGAGAATCCTCATCGCGGGCTGGCATGGGTTTTTCAGATTGGCTCATTTAACTCAACTCTGGCCCCGGCAACCGCGGCCTGCAGGAATAACTCCTAGCTCTGGTCTGGTGCGGATTGCCGTGGGTTTGGTCCCTTTAGGCTATTTGGTAACTATTTTACAGCTACAATGTGACTCTAGTTTGTGGAGAGAAGGCTTGTCAATAAAAAAGATTCACCCTGTCCAGTAACGGTCGGGATCGAATCGTCTTATGATGTCAAGCTGATGCCGGCTGGGTTCGGGTGTAACCTGCAAATTGGTCGAGGTTTGTAACTCCCAACCTGTTTTCTGGGTCACCTGCTCCTGGGACACGCCCGGGTGGATCTGGCTAAGCTCGGCATTTCCGTGGGGAAAACGGAATACCCCCAAGGTGGTTATCAGGGCCGCCGGTCCGCCCCTGGTCAGACCCTGTTCCTGGCGCCAGCCCGGCGCATCCCCCCATCCCGGAGAAGTGACAAAGTCCACCTTGGGCACCAAGCGCCTCTTTTCATGGGTCATGATAATCAGCAGGCGGCCGGCCAGGCAGGCGATATCCGCCCCTCCGCCGGACCCGGGCAGGCGCACCATGCCCCCATCCGTGTAAACCTGGTGAGTGTTCACATTGCCGCATACATCCACCTGGGCGCCGCCGATGAAGCCCAGGTCCACCCGGCCGCCGCTGAGAATGGTCATGACCTCGTTCAGTTCACAAAGCCGCAAGGCCCGGGTCTGGTTGGGGGGATCGGCCATGGTGATTATGGGCCCGGTAGCCGGGATGTCTCTGATCACCCCGTTTTCAAAAAGGCCAACCGCATTGGGGGCGTGGGTGCTCTTGGCCAAAAGAAAGGCCAGCAGGGGTAAGCGCATGCCCACGAACACAACTTCGCCGTCCTGGATCTCGGACGCGGCAGTGCAGACCATTATGTCACCGGGTGAGTAGGTCATTTATAACTTGCTAGCGCACTCCTGTCCTAATCCATGAACTCGGCCAAAAAAGAATGTCGCTTTTTTATTTCGATCAGCAATGCGTCGGCCCGGTGAATCCTTCTCAGCCCCCTGACCACCAGGTAAACCCCCAGGCCAAGCAGGCCGGCGCACACCAAGAGCATGGGTATCAAAAGGCCCAATACTTGGTTTGTCTGGTAATGGGTGGAAAGTACGATCAAAAGGCCGACAATGGTCAAGGGAAGGGCCAAAACCGCTATGCCGGTGCGCAGGGTGGCCAGGCTGGTGCGCTTCTCCGCCAAGACCAGTTGGGCCTCGTTGATAATTATGGCGCCATTCTCCGGCTTGGAACCTTGGGTTTTCAGGTGCTCACCTCCCCATTTGACTGGCAGGCGGCTATTTGGCCCTAGGCAGGATGAACTGCTTGTACACCTGCACCGCTTTTTTGAATCTATGGGCCGACACCTTCCGCGACACCCCTGATTTGGTTTTGCCTTTCACGGTAACCAGGTCTTTGACCTGCACCTTGAAATAAGTACCTTTTACCATAACATGCATGGCGTCTAAGCCCGGCTCCCAAAAGGCCTTATTGCCCAATCCTTGCACATCCCGCAACTTGGCGCCGGCTTTCTTTTTGGTATTGTAAAGCCTGGTGAAATACTTGCCCGGGGATTTGAACATGATGCTTTCCTTGGCCATGGTCTGGGGGTCGTACTCCACGATCTCCAGGGTCCCCACCCCGCCCCGCTTGGCCATGGGCGCAGCCGTAAAATAGGTGCAGCGCTGGCCCGCAGCCATGCCTTTTATCATCTTCTTGCGGGGCGTCTTTACCGCCTCGCCCAGGATCTTCTCAGCGTCGGCCTTGGTCACCAGGGCGCAGGGGTCGGCCAGGCATACCCGGGCGGCAAAAATAACGGTCAGAGCTATGAGAGCCAGAAAAGCCAGCTTCTTCAAGGACATTATTTTCATCTCCACATAAAGGCGGCCATCCGCCTTGTTCAATCAAATAACCTTGTCTATTCGGCCAGCTACACCCTGGACGGTTCAAACCATAAAACCGTGCAGGGGCCGGGCCGAATATCCTTATATCACAAAACCCGTGTAAACAAGGACGGTTTAACCCTGCGCGGATTCCTAATAACTAATTAAGGTGGAAATGGGCAACTATCCTTACTCGACCTAAAGGCAATCTATCTTCAATCAGAGAACGGTTCCAGCCTGGCCGCCAGGGTCAAGCCTGTCTGAAAATGATTCAATAAGCAGGGGCCTTTTCTTTGCAAATAATAAAAAACGTCCCTAAAGCAGATCACATTTTTATCAGAGCGCTTTTTGATAGTGGATCATATTCAGCCTTGGATCACGATCCCAGGGCAGTCTCTTGATCTGGGTAAATCCGCAGGCAGTGTACATGCGCTGTGCAGGCACAAAGAAGGGATGATCGTTGGTGGACACCCTTGCCTGGCTTATTCCCAATCGCCTGAAATGAGCCAGGATCTCAGCAATCTGCTGTTTGCCGAAACCTTGATTTCGGTACTCGGGAAGGATGCAGTTGTGGCCGATTACGCCATAGGTGGGCCGCAGCCTGGGATCAAAAGAGAATAAGCCCGCTATATCTTGCCCACACCAACTCAGGAATGTACATGCACCGACGGTTTGGGGGCTATCGAAAACCTCTTGGTCAAATTCCTCCCAATTTTTCTTTTCTGGTTCCCAGAGATCGGGTTCGGCTTGCACAAGCCCGGCATAGCTCTGGTTGAGCACCCGGGCGATGGTTCCCCGTTCTTGCTGCAAAGGAGATGTGAAGCCTAGTTCCATGGCTTGGTGCCGGCCCTCAAGCTGAGATGAATCTCAGGCGAGCAAACCTCACCAGCCATAATCCACCGGCTGGCTGGGCGCGGGGTTTTTGACCATGAGCTCGTTCATGCGGGCCCGGCCCAGCCTGGCCAGATACTCCCCCCGGCTGGGTACGCCGTAAATCCACTGCTCCAGCCAGGCCTTCATGCCCTCCTCGCTGCGGCTCTCTTGGGAGTAGTCTACAAACATTTTGTTGTCCAGGCCGTAATACCCCTGCACCGGGGCCGGATGGGAGCCCCAGGGAACCTCGCAGACCGCATCCACGGCCAGGGCGGGCACCAGGGTGCGGTCCGGGTCCTGGCGCATGGCATCCGAGTCCACGATCTCCTCACAGGTCAGCAAGACCTTCTTGGCGGCCAGGGCGGCGGGGCGGCTTACGCCCGTGGCCCCCCAGGACTGGCAGTTGCCCCTGGCGTCGGCGCGCTGGGTATGCAGGATGCACAAGTCCGGATTCACCGCCTTGATGGCCAGCAGGCGCTGGCCGCTGTGGGGGCAGGTGAACGCCTTGAAATGGGGGTTGTCCTTTATGATGTCAGTACCCAAAGGTGAGCGGCCCACGGCCAGGGGCAGGCCCCGGGCCCCGGCCTCCAGGGCCAGTCCGATGCTGAAGTTGCTGTGGTTGATTACCTGCAAGGGCCGGGGCCGGCCTGATTCCACGGCCCGGCGGTAGTTGTAGCCGATGCCGGTGGAGACATTGCCCACCCAGGCGGCTATGACCCTCTCCGCCAGGCCTGCGCCTATGATCTGGTCAAAGCAGATGTTGCTGATGGGGCCGATGAGGGTGAGGGGGCCTATACCCTGGCGGATGATCTCATGGGCCACGGCAAAGGGTATGAACCCCTCCAGGCCGCAGCCTATGGCGATGCTGTCACCCGGCTGCACCAGGGCCCTCACCGCATCTCCCAGGTCCATAACCTTGTTCTGGGCTTGAGGCATTAGTTGCATCTCCTGGGCTGATTCCCCCTCTACTTAGCAGAACCGACCGGCCCTGGGGAACCTTTTTTATGTGGCCAGGCCCTGGGCGGCCCGGGCGGGGACCACAGGCCGGCTGCATAAAAACATATGTATGGCCGGGCATATTGCCGGCCCCACCCTCATTATGTGCTTTTCCCCGGAGCCGGTTTCGGGTTAGTTATAGGGCATGGATTTGCAGCAGGCAGCTGAGCGGGTCGCCCGGCTTTCTGAGGAGCTGAGGCGGCACAATTATCTCTACTACAGCAAAGGCGAGCCGGAGATCTCCGATGCCGAGTACGACCGGCTATTGGCAGAGCTCCAGGAACTGGAACAACGCTTCCCTAGGCTGCGCCTGCCCGATTCGCCCACCCAGACCGTGGGCGCCCCGCTCCAGACCAGCTTCACCCCGGTGCGCCACCGGCGGCCCATGCTCAGCCTGGAGTCCGGGGCCAGTGAGGAGGCGGCCCGGGATTTTCTGCGGCGGCTGGATCAGGCCGGTTTCAGCCAAGCCAGGTTGGTGGCCCAGCCCAAGATAGATGGGCTCTCGGTGGAGCTGGTATACGAGCAGGGACTTTTTCACACCGGCTCCACCCGGGGCGACGGCGTCACCGGCGAGGACATCACCCCCAACCTGCGCACCATAAAACAGATACCCCAGCACCTGGGGCCGGAAGCGCCGGAGCTGCTGGTGGTGCGGGGTGAGGTGTACATGGACCGGTCCGGATTCGACCGGCTCAACCGGGGCCTGCTGGAGCAGGGCCAGGACGCCTTTGCCAATCCCCGCAACGCCGCCGCCGGATCCCTGCGCCAATTGAACCCCCAGGTCACCGCCACCAGGCCCTTGCGCTTTTTCCCCTTTGAGCTGGTCAATGCCGATGACCTGGGCTATCAGGCCGACGGCCAGGCCCTTGAGGCCTTGACTGACCTGGGCTTTCCGGTGCAGGCCGAGCATGTGCGTTTTGGGCAGGGATTCGATTTTTTGGCCCAGGTGCATGCAGACTACCAAGAGGTGCGGGACGAGCTTGCCTTTGAGATAGACGGGGTGGTCTTTAAGATAGACTCCCTGGAGCAAAGGGCCCTTTGGGGAGTCCGCTCGCGCAACCCGCGCTGGGCATTCGCCTGGAAGTTCCCACCCCGGGAGGAGGTCACCACCGTGCGTGAGGTGATCGTGCAGGTGGGGCGCACGGGCAAGCTCACCCCGGTGGCCCTGCTCATGCCCGTGGATGTGAGCGGGGTAACCGTAAGCCGGGCCACCTTACACAACTTCGACCAGGTGGCCAAGCTGGGGGTGCGGCCCGGCGACCTGGTCAGGGTGCAGCGGGCCGGAGACGTCATCCCCCAGGTGGTGAGCGTGGAGAAAGAGGGCGAGCCCCGGGGCCCTGAGGTGAAGCCGCCCCTTCATTGCCCGGTATGCGGGGCCGGGGTGGTGGCGGCCGACAAGGTGGTGCAGGTCACCAAGGCGGGGGTGGTCAAGAAACAGGGCGCCAACCACCTTTGCCCCAACTCCCTGGGCTGTCCCGCCCAGATCAAGGGCGCCTTATTTCACTACGGCTCCCGCACTGCCATGGATATCGAGGGCCTGGGTGAAAAAAGCGTGGCCCAATTGATGGACAAGGGATTTCTCAGCGACCTTCCCTCCCTCTACCGCCTCCAGGAAAAAAGGGAGGAGATGGAAAAGCTGGATGGTTGGGGGCGCCTCAGCGTGGACAACCTGCTGGGGTCCATAGAAGCCACCCGGGGCAAATCCCTGGCCCGTTTCCTGTTCGCCTTGGGCATCCCCGGGGTGGGCGAGGCCACCGCCCGCGAGATCGCCGAACATCTGGGCAGCTTCGAGGCGGTGGCTGCCGCCGGCAAGGACACCCTGGAGGCGATCCCCGGGGTTGGTCCCGAAGTGGCCGGCAACCTCATCAGATTCTTCAACCAGCCCCAAACCCGGGCCGTGGCCCAGGCCCTGGCAACGGAGGTCAGGCCCAAGGCGGCGGTCAAAATCCGGGACGGCGAGGCCCTGCCCCTGGCGGGCCAGACCCTGGTTTTCACCGGCGGGATGAACTCGCTCACCCGCAGCGAGGCCGAAGCCCTGGTCCGGGAGTTGGGCGGCCGCACCGCCAGCAGCGTCTCTGCTAAAACCGGTCTGGTGGTGGCCGGCGAAAACCCCGGGACCAAGGTGGACAAGGCCCGGCAATTAGGGGTAAAAATCATAAGCGAAGCGGAATTTTTGCGGCTGGCCGGCCGCGGCTGAGGAGAAGGCAAAATGGGGGAAGCCAGCGCCAAGGTATTGATAACCGGAGTGGTGCAGGGGGTATGGTTCCGGGCCTATACCAAAGAGCAGGCCGACCGCTTGGGTCTAAAAGGTTACGTGCGCAACCTGCCCACCGGCCAGGTGGAGGCCGTTTTCGCAGGCGCCAAGGGGGCGGTGGAAAACGCCATCGCCTGGTGCCATGACGGCTCGCCTTCGGCCCGGGTGGACAAAGTGGATATAGTCTGGGAAGATTCCGGAGAAGACTTCAAAGATTTTTCAGTTCGTTATTAGGACCTTGACACTGGAAGGCTATTTCTTGTACTCAAATCAGTTGAACCGCTTTCCTCACAGGTTAGGCCCCAAAATGGAGCAATGAAATGGGTTCCCCTCGTAGTTATGCCTCCAGCCCCATGCTGGCGGCCCTGCTGATCTCATTATGCCTACTGATCTCGGCCCTGGGCTGCGGGGGCAAGTCAGCCTCAGGAACGCCGGTCACCCTGGGCAATGTGTTTCCGGGCAGCGACAATCTGACCAAAAGGTTGGTAGTAGTGCCCTTTTCCAGCGGAATCCCGACTCTCAAGGACAGGGCCCAAGACCTGGAAGCAGGAGTTAACCAATACTTGAAGTCGCTAAATAGATTTGCCTTGACCGACTTCGAGGAATTGGCCCAAGCCATGAAGCAGGTCCACTCTGCGGTAAACGATCCCCGGGCGCGCATGTTGATGGCGGGCCGCCTCCTGGGCCTGAACACCATCATCTCCGGCCAGATGACAGACCTGTCGGTGGAATACTCCCTTACGGGCATATACGGCTTTCGGGACAACACTCCTTTCTTGGGGCTGGAGTCTGAGCTGACCGTGATAGATGTGGCCAGCGGCACCATCTTGGGTCAAAGGCCTTTCCGCCAGGAAGAGGAAATCAGCGATGTCGAGGCCGAGGGCATCAAGTTGGGAGAATCCCCCAAGAAAGACAAGGTGGACAAGCTGGCCCAACGCATGAACGCCCGCATAAAGGAATGGATAGGGGAGATACTGTCAGGCCAGGGATGGACCGGCTATGTATTGGCCGTGGAGGGAAACCGGGTAAAGATCACCGCCGGCAAAGACACCGGCTTTAAAAAAGGTGACCAGCTGTCCTTGTACGCCCTGGGTGAGAGGATCGTATCCGGGACGGGTCTGCCCCTTTACCTGCCCGGGCCCCTGGCGGGAACCATAATCCTGAACGAGATAGGCGACCGGACCACCTGGGCGGATTTCGTGCCCCAAGATAAATCCAGCAAAACGCAGCCCCCCCTGGAGCCGGGGATGGTGGTGCGCGCCAAATAGTCCTCACCTGCCCTAAAACGATATACGGTGTATTTTGCCGGCTGAATCGGGTGGTCTCTCGATAGGCTATTTCTCTTTGTGGGCGTCGGCCAATAGCCTGCGGGCGTGCTCAGTGGCGGTGGCCCCGCCCTCCATGCCGGCCAGCATGCGGGCCAGTTCCGCCACACTGCCTTCTTGGTCAAGGCGCACCACCTGAGTGGCGGTACGCCCTCCTTTGGTTTTTTTGCGCACACTGAAATGGCTGTCCGCCCAGGCGGCGATCTGGGGAAGATGGGTGATGCAGACCACCTGGCTTTGCCGGGCCAGGGCCGCAAGCTTGCGCCCCACCGACCAGCCGGTGGCGCCGCCGATGCCGGCGTCCACTTCATCGTATATCTGTGTGGGTGCGCCCCTGCGGCTGGCCACCAGGCCTTGCAAGGCCAACAAGATCCGGGAGAGCTCGCCGCCGCTGGCGATCTGGGCCAGGGGACGAAATCCCTCGCCAGGGTTGGGGGCTATAAAAAACTCAGCCTGCTCCTGGCCCAGAGGCCCCAAGTGGCCCTCCCCGGCGGCAATGGACCCCGGGCCCGGCTGGGAAAACTCCACCCGCAAACGGCAGGAGGCCATGCCCAATTCCTTTAGCTGGGACTCCACTGCGGTTTGCAGCTTTGCCGCCGCCTGCCCACGGGCCTGGCTCAGCTCCTTGGCCACGGCCAGGGCCTGGTCCAAGGCCTGCCGGCGCTGGTCCTGAAGCTGGCCTAGGCCTTCTTCGCCGCGCTCCAACTGGGATAGCTCTTGCTGCGCTTGCTCCAAGGCCTCCAGGGCCGAGGCCACGTCTCCCCCGTATTTTCGGGTCAGCCGCTGAATCTCCAGCAGCCGGGACTCCACCCAATCCAGGCGGCCGGGGTCAAAGACCAGGGAGGAAAGGTATTGCCTTAACTCGGCGGTCAAATCCTGGACAAAGTAATAGGCCTCTTCCGCCTTGTCAGCCAGTTCTCCAGCCTCTGAGTCCAGTTCCTTCAACTCTCCCAGCAGCCCCCGCACCTTGCCCAAGGCCTCATGAACAGACCCCTCCTCGGCATCGTAAAGTCCCTGTATGGCGGTTTCAGCCAGGCGCACCACCTTTTCGGCGTTTGCCAAAAGCTTGGCCTCTCTTTTGAGGCCCGCCTCCTCCTCCGGGTCCAGGCCGGCGGCCTCCAGCTCCTGGCGCACATGCTCCAGATACTCCCGCCGCTCCTGCCGTTGGGAAAGGCTCTTTTGCGCCTCCTTAATCTCCCGGTCCAGGCGGCGCAGCCGGGAATAGGCCTGGCCCATCTGCTGGCGCTGATCCTCCAGGCCGGCGAATGCGTCCAAAAGCAAAAGATGGGCCTCGGGCCGCATCAACTCCTGATGGGCGTGCTGCCCGCAGATGTTAACCAGGCTGGGGCCTATGCGGGAGAGCATGGAAAGGGTGCTCAGGGCCCCGGCCACCTGAACCCGGTTGCGCCCCTCCCGGCTGATCACCCGCCGCACCGCCAACTCACCTTGGGCGGGCGCGTCTTCCAGACCTTGCTCAAGCAGGACGGCAGCCGCCGGGCTCTCCGGCTCCAGATTGAACATCGCCTCCACCACGGCGCTATCCGCCCCCTGCCGGACCAGGCCGGAAAAGGCCCTTTGCCCCAGGAGCAGATCCACCGCCGCCAATATGATGGACTTGCCCGTACCGGTCTCGCCGGTCATCACCGTGAGCCCGGGGCTAAACTCCAACTCAAGGAATTGGATGAGGGCAAAATCCTGAATATGAAGAAAGCTAAGCATGCAGTCCGGCTCAATACTATGAAGTCAGCGCCCAAGAATCCCATGTCCGGGGCCTTGGCCTCTTCTGCCTGGGCCAGGTTACTCTGGCGGCGGCATAGGGTCAAGTGATCCTCAATCGAGATCGTTGCACGGGGGCTTCCTGCCCCCGTGCAACCTCGGTTTGGCAAAAGCGTGACTCCACCCCAAAAAGCCAAGCTTTTTGGGGACCCCGGTGGTTTTGCCAAACCTCGCAGATTGCTCGCCATCTACGGCTCGCAATCTGGCGGGCCATCCCTGGCCCGCTTGAGGCCTTGTAAACAACCGGACCAGTTGCTGGCACCTTAACATATAGACTTAAAATCATTAATTTCGTTACCACCATGCAATGGCCTCCTGCCACCTTGACTCCCTAAGCGCAGGCGGATATCTTGTGCATAAGGAGGTTGACGGAGCCATGATCTTAGAGATCAACCCTCAAAACCCTCAACCCCGGCGAATCCAGCAGGTGGTGGAGGTGCTGCGCCAGGGGGGCGTGGTGGCCTATCCCACGGACACGGTCTACGGCCTGGGCTGCGACATCTTCAATAAAAAGGCCATAAAACGCATCCATCAGTTAAAACGCCAGCCCCTCACCCGGCCATTCTCCTTCATCTGCCCCGGGCTTACCGAACTCAGCCAATACGCCCGGGTAACCAATTATGCCTACAAGACCCTGCGCCGGCTGTTGCCCGGCCCCTACACCTTTATCCTGGAAGGCTCCCGCCAGGTTCCCAAGATGATGCTGACCCGGCGCAAAAATGTGGGCATCAGGGTTCCCGACCACCCCATATGCCAGGCCATAGTCCAGGAGTTGGGTCACCCCATCATCTCCACCAGCGCCATCGACAGCCAAGGCCGGCAATTGACCAGCCCCTGGGAGCTGGAAGAGGTTTGGGGGCGCCAGCTGGAGATGGTGGTGGATGGAGGGCCGGTTCCGGGATTGTTGTCCAGCGTGGTCTCGCTGGTTGAGGACGCTCCTGAGATTCTGAGGGAAGGGGCAGGACCGGTGGACGAGTTCCGCTAAGCCGTGGGGCCATCGCCGAAGGAGGCCCGATCAAGATATAACAAGGTTCCAGCCACCGCCGCCACCGGCAATAGGGCCAGATTCACCACCGGGATCATACCCATCAGCAGGACCGCCGTCCCGAAGGTCACCCAGCCCGCGCCCAACCCCCTCACCTGCGCCAGCTTTTGGCCCAGGGAAAGTCCACGCCGCTCCAAGGGATAGTCCATAAACTCCAAGGTCAAAAAGAAACAGGTGAGCAGCCAGGCCAGAACGGTGTAGACGATGCTGCCCAATCCCGGCAGGAAGTTCAAAAGGAGCAGTCCACCCATCAAGACCAGGTAGAGAATCAGTTTTTTAAGCTCCTGCACGATCAAACGCCCCAGGCCTTGCCAGATGCCGATGACAGCCAGTTCCCGGGGGTCCACGCCGGACAAGGTCTCCACCCGGCGGGTGAGCACCTCCAGAAAAGGGGCCGCGATAATCCGCCCCACCACTGCGAACAAAAAAACCTGCATCGCCAAAAGGGCCAGCACCGCCAGAACCAGCAGCAGATAATAAAGGGCCGACAGCCACCATCCCTCCTGCGCTGGCAGGAGCGCGGCCAGCCATTTTTCAAAGTGGGTGTAGCCCAGCCAGAAGAACAGGACGAAAAGGCCCAGGTTTATAAAAAACGGGGTTGCCGCCAGCCACCAGAGCCGGGGCCGGCTCAACAAAAAACCGGCCGCCTGCCAGGGGGCGTAAAAACCGCCCAGCATAGCAGAAGGCGTCTGATTGGCCATGATTGCTTAGGGAGCCGGTTCCGGTTGGTATAAATACATGGGGCCCTGGTAGGGCTGCCGGGTTATTTCGGCCATGAGATCGCGCAGCCAGGCTGAGGCCTGATCCCGGAAAAGCCGGCTCAGCCAGGATTTGCTTTCCCGCTGCGGCGTCACCAGCTGAGGTCGGCCCTTGATGCCGGCCAGGCGGGCGGCCAGGTGAACCGCGTCTTGGAAGTTGCCCAGCTCATCCACCAAACCCAATTGCTTGGCCCGGCGGCCGGTGAAGATACCGCCGTTGGCGATTTCGGCAACCTTGGCCTGGGGCATCTTGCGGGCCTTGGCTACATCTTCTATGAATTGGTGGTGAATGTCGTCCAAGGCGGCCTGGAGCATGGCCCTTTCCGGTTCGGTGAGGGCGCGGTTCATCTGACCGGCGCCTTTGAGGGAGCCGGCCTTTAGGGTCTGGACCTTTATGCCGATCTTGTCCAGCAGGCCCTCAAGATTGGGGATGGCGGTTATGACGCCTATGGAGCCGGTGATGGTCCCCCGGGAGGCCACAATCTTGGTGCAGGGGGCGGCGATGTAATAGCCGCCGCTGGCCGCCACTCCCCCCATGGAGCAGACCACCGGCTTATGCTTTTTCACCCTCTCTATCTCGCGGTAAATTTCCTGGCTGGCTCCCACCCCGCCCCCGGGCGAATTCACCCGCAGCACGATGGCCCGCACGCCGCCGTCACGCTGGAACTCCTCCAGGGCCTGGAGGGTTTCCCCGGGCGAAACGATGACGTCACGCACCACCACCACCCCTACCTTTTCGCTGAAAAAAGAATCACTGGAGGGTTTTTGCCCCAGAGCCCAAAGGCCCAGGGCAAAAGCGATTACAATCAGGGCTGACACCCCGAAGGCAACTGCCAGGGGGCGCTTCTTCATGGCAGGCTGCTATTCCTTTTCAGGCTTTTCGGCCTTTTCAGTCTCTTCGGCCTCTTCGGTCTCTGCTTTTTCGGCGTCATCAGCCTCAGCCTCTTGGGCCTTTTGGGGTTCCACTTCCCCAGCCTCCTCAGCCGCCGGCTCTTGCGCTTCCGGCTCGGCAGCCTCCAGTTTTTCAGGCTCTGGCTGTGCAGGCTCTTCCGGCTCGGCCTCGGCTTCGGTTTCAACTGCTGGTTCAGCAGGGGCTTGCGGCTCAGCCTCGGCTTCGGTTTCAGCTTCTGGCTCAACAGAGGCTTGCGGCTCAGCCGCTTCGTCCTCCGGACCGGATGTGGCCTTGGCCTCCTTTTGGGCCAGCCCCTCTTTGAGCAGCTCGCCCAGATTGCTGGTGGCCGCCTGGGCCGAGTTGACATACTCGCGATAGGCGCTGCGGTCCGCCTCATCCTCCAGGCGCCGGAGGGACAAGGCAATCTTGCGGTCCCGGCGGGAGACGCTTACCACCTTGGCGGTGATGGTGTCGCCGTCGTTGAACATGCCCACCGGTGTCTTGACCTTTTCATTGCTGATTTCACTGACGTGAACCAGGCCTTCGATGCCTTCTTCCAGCTCCACGAAGACCCCGAAATCAGTGACATTGGTCACCACCCCGGAGACGGAGGTGCCCACCTGGTACTTGCTGGGTATCTCATCCCAGGGGTCGGTATCCAGTTGCTTAACGCCCAGGCTGAAACGCTCGTTCTCGCGGTCGATGTTCAAAACCACCGCGCGCACCTCGTCGCCCTTTTTGTAAAGCTCGCTGGGGTGCTTTATGCGCTTGGTCCAAGAAAGGTCACTGATGTGAACCAGCCCGTCTATGCCCTCGTCAATGCCCATGAACAGGCCGAAATCGGTTATATTCTTTATACGCCCTTCAATGGTGGTCCCCACCGGGTATTTCTCGGCGATGACATCCCAGGGGTTGGGCTCCACCTGCTTCATCCCCAGGCTGATGCGTTTGGCCTCGGGATTGATGGACAAGACCACGGCCTCCACCATATCGCCCACATTAACTATCTTGGAGGGATGGCGCACCTTGCGGGTCCAGGACATCTCGCTGACATGGATCAGGCCCTCCACGCCCTCTTCCACCTCCACAAAAGCCCCGTATTCGGCCAGGCTGACTACCTTGCCTTTAACCCTTGTGCCCACCGGATACTTTTCAGAGGCGGTGATCCAAGGATCTTCCTTGAGTTGTTTCAACCCCAAGCTGACCCGTTCCCGATCGCGGTCGAATTGCAGAACCTTGACCGTGATTTCATCGCCAAGGTTGAACATCTCCGAGGGATGGCCCACCCGGCCCCAACTCATGTCGGTGATATGCAACAGGCCGTCGATTCCGCCCAGGTCCACAAACACCCCGTAGTCGGTGATGTTTTTGACCACACCCTGCATCACTTGACCGTCGTCCAGCACCTTGAGGGTCTCGCGCTTTTTGACCTCGCGCTCCTTTTCCAGCAGCACCCGGCGGCTCAGGACAATATTGGAGCGCTTTTTGTTGAACTTGAGGATCTTGAACTCAAAGGACTGGCCAATGAGAGAGTCCAGATTGCGCACCGGCCTTAGGTCAACCTGTGAACCGGGCAGAAAGGCCTGTACCCCGATGTCCACACTCATGCCGCCCTTGACCCGGCCCACAATGGCGCCCTCGATAACGCCGTCATCATTGTAGACCCGGGAAATTTCATCCCACACCCTGATTTTGGCGGCCTTATCCTTGGAGAGGATGATGGTGCCCTCTTCGTCTTCGGCCCTCTCCAAGAGCACATCCACCTGCTGGCCCACTTCGGCCTGGATCACACCCTCTGGGTCTTTGAATTCGTTTATATTGATCTGACCTTCAGACTTATAACCGATGTCCACCACCACATAGTCATTCTCAATCGCGACTATGGTGCCTTTGGCCACTTCACCTTCCTGGATGGTGCGCAAGGACTGCTCGTAGAGGCGCTCCATGTCTTCAGCATTGATATCTTCGGGAAGGGCCTCTTCTTGGGACGGAGAGGTTTGTTCCGCTGGTGCGGCGGCCTCAGCACCGCTGGGCTCTTCTGTGACAGACTGATCCTCTTGTGTTTCAGCGGCCGGCTGGTCCTCGATCAGATCCTTTTGAGACATTACTAAAAAGCCTTTTTAGGGTTAAATAAAACAAAATAAAATCCGCGAACCTCCCCAATCCGCCGCTGGGGGCGTTTGGCGGGTTGCAATTCACCTAACTCTTTAAAGTTCCTTAAACCCAGGGGCATTATTACCAGAAACATCAATCCAGCACAAGGATTGTTTGTCATCACTTTCCCTGCTCCGGCACCTGCTGAATCTTCTCCAAAATGACCCCCAAAACCGCCTCCGGGCCCAGGCCGGACGAGTCCACCACAAAGGCCTCAGGTGCGGGCTTCAGGGGGCTGAGTCTGCGCCCGCTGTCACGCCGGTCACGCTGGTCCATCTCGGCCAACACATCCGCCACGGTCAGGGAAGGATCTCCGGCCGCCAACTCCAGGTGGCGGCGCCTGGCCCTCTCCTCCGGGGAGGCAGTGAGAAAGAACTTGGCTTCCGCCTGGGGAAACACCACGGTGCCCATATCCCGGCCATCTGCCACCAGATCGCCCTGCCTGCCCGCCTGGCGCTGCAGCTCCAAAAGAAAGGTGCGCACCGCAGGCATGGCCGATAGCCGGGAGGCCAGATTGCCGATCTCCTCGTTGCGGATAAAGGGCTCCACATCGCGGCCCCCCAACAGGACCGAAAAGCGGCCGCCTTGCAGCCGGGTGGAAATCTCCACCCGGGTGAGCCAGGCCTCTATGACCGGCTCGATCTCATCGCTAACCCCATCCCACTGAGCCGCCAAAGCCACCGCCCGGTACAGGGCGCCGGTGTCAAGGTAGGCGATCCCCAGGCGCTTGGCCAGCAGTTTGCCCACCGTGGATTTACCGGCTCCGGAAGGGCCGTCAATGGTGATCACCATTGTTTACAGATCCGAGATAATGCCTTGAAAAGTTTTCACAAAAAGCTGGTTCTCATGATCCAGACCGACGCTTATGCGCAGATACTCAGGCAGATCATAAGAACCCATGTAACGCACGATTATTCCCTGCCGTAAAAGCCGGTCCGCCACATCCCCTGCCTGGGGGCCGACCTTCACCAGGACGAAGTTGGTCTGGCTGGGCACATAAAACAGGTTGAGCTTATCAAAGCACTCATAGAAAGTGGACAGGCCTTGCCGCACCAGCTTGAGGGTCTTTTCCCGAAACTCGGTATCCTCAAGGGCCGCCATGCCGCCGACCTGGGCCGGGATGGATGTGTTAAAGGGTTGGCGCACCCGGTCAAACACGGCGATCAGTTCCGCAGGCCCCAGGCCGAAGCCGATCCGCAGGCCGGCCAGGCCGGCGATCTTGCTGAAGGTGCGCATCACCAACACCGGGGTTTGATGACTCAGAAAATCCACCCCTTGCGCGCACTCAGGGTCAGTGGCGAAATCAATATAGGCCTCATCCAGCACCACCAGCACCCCGGCCGGCACCTGATCCAAAAAATCGCCGAACTCGCTCTTGCTGATGGCGGTTCCCGCCGGGTTATCGGGATTGTTGATGAACACCACCCGGGTCTGGGGTGTAAGAGCCCCCAGCATGGCCTTAAGGTCAATGCGGAAATCTTTTAGAGGCACCTCCCTGAGCCTGCCTCCGGCCACCTGCACCAGCTTGGAATACATCAGAAAAGAAGGCGCCGCCGCCACTGCCTCCTGGCCTGGGCGTATAAAGGCGCGGCAGATGAACTCTATGATTTCATCCGAACCGTTTCCCAGGCATATCTGTTCCAGGGGCAGACTGAAATGCCTGCCCAGGGCCTGGCGCAACTGGAAACCGGCTCCATCGGGATAGCGGTGCAGGCCGGCCAAGGCCTTTTGCATGGCCTGCACGGCCAGGGGCGACGGTCCCAAGGGGTTTTCGTTGCTGGCCAGCTTGACCGCATTTTTGATGCCCAGTTCCCGCTCCAGCTCCTCAATGGGCTTGCCCGGCTGATAGGGAACCAGTTCCTTGATCTCTGCCGGAACCTGAGGCAATGACGTGGCCATGATCCAATGTCCCTGAGCCTGAATTATGCTGAAAAAACCGAGGGCGGGTCATCATGCCCGCCCATCTCTTCCCGTCTGCCTAACCTAACCCGCTGGTGGAAGGGTGTCAATACCAGCCGGGGCTCAGTCAGCAAGGTATTTGGGCGGCAGCTCGCCCTGGCTTTCCATCTCCCAAGAAGGCACCTTCATCATGGTCGCCACGCCATGGGCTACCAGAAGCCCGTCCTGATCCTCCACCCTGGTCTCTGCCAGGCCAAGGCTGCGGCCCACCTTGAGGGACCGTCCCCTGCCCACCAGGCGTCCATTTTTTGCAGGCGCCAAAAAATTGATTTTCATCTCCACCGTAACCAGGCCCACATCCGGCTCCACCTGGGAAAAGACGGCCCAAAAGGCGGCAGCGTCCGCCAATCCGGCAAAAACCCCGCCATGGACCACTCCCCAGGGCTGGATATGCTTATGTTCCAGGTCGACCTCCAGCCGGGCGCTCCCCCAGGAAATATCCTCAATGGTAAGAGACAGCAGGCTGAAATAGGGACAGGAATTGACGTTTTTTTGGATCTCCCTGATCCAATCCGGGTTGATGGTCTTCATATCGTTTCCACTCCCTTTAATCCAAATAAGGCGGAACCAGTATTATGGCAAATATCAGCCGTCAAGGATACCAGGTAACTTTGAGAGGGAAAGGCACCCGGCATTACCCTCTTGACCTGTCTGCTTACAAGGACCAGACT
>JASFOZ010000005.1:0-25977 GCA_050116255.1 Desulfarculaceae bacterium | reverse complement strand
CTGGAAGAACGGCTCTTACCCAAGGGCATTGCCGAATTCTTTACCCAAGAAGATTTCAGTCACAACTCCATCTGTGACAAGATTCAGCCCCGCATGGCCAGGGTGGCCTATTTCATAAGCAGTTCACCGATAACCAAAACAGAGGCCGACGAGCTGAACGTGGATAGCAAAGCCCCCATCATTAGGCGGGTGGGCACCTATTACGACAAGGACGGACAGCCGATCATGTTCAGCCGGGTGACTTTCTTGGCCGATAAGGTTGAGCTTCGCTTCGACTTTTACCGTGAGGACCAAAACTGGGGTTTGATCAGCGTAACCCAGCCGGAAATATCAGCCTCCTAAACTAACGTTTCTTTCCGGTTCTGAACTTGATCGCCAGCTTCGGAGAATTTTTTAATGGGAACACTTTCTTTGGATGCCGACCTGCTCATCATCGGCGGCGGCAGCGCGGGCTGCATGGCCGCCCACCGGGCCTTGGAGCTCAACCCAGACCTCAAGGTGGTGATTTTTGAAAAAGGCGACATCAAATATTCCGGGTCCATAGCCAGGGGCATGGACGCCCTGAACATCGTGGCCATCCCCAACCTGACCAGCCCCGAGCTTTACCTGGAGTCCGTAACCCTGGGATGCGCAGGCGTAGCCGACGAGCCGCCCAGTTATCTGATGGCCTCCCGATCCTTTGATCTGCTCAAAAAGCTGGAAGGATGGGGAGTTTATTTCCCCACAGATAAATCCGGCAATTACCGCACCCTCAAATATCACGTCAAAGGCGAATTCCAAACCGCAATGCACGAACCAGACCTCAAAACCATGATGGTGCAGCGGGTGCTGGACAAGGGCGCAGTGCCGGTGAACCGGGTGATGGGGATCGCCCTGCTCATGGACTCGGGCAGGGCGGCGGGCGCCATAGGTTTGAACGTGCGCACCGGAGAGTTGGTCATATGCCATGCCCAAGCGGTAATCGTCACCGCCGGGGGGCAGGCGCGCTTTTCCCTGCCCAACTCCGGTTACCTGTACGGCGTGTTCGATTATCCCGGCAACAGCGGCGACGGCTTTGCCATGTGCTACAAGGCAGGCGCCCCGCTTACGGGCATGGAGTCCAGCCAAAGCCCGGTGCTCATCAAAGATGCCAACATGCCCTTGTTGGCCATCACCGTCACCCGGGGCGGCCAGGTGTTGGATGTCTTCAACAACCTCATCATGGAGAACGAGGTCAACAACATAAGCCTAATGAACCAGGCCCACGAACAAGGCAAGGGCCCGGTTCGCATAAAACTGAGCCACCTGGACGAGTCCATCATCCAGGAAATCGAGAATATCCTGTTCACCACTGAGCGGCCGGTGCAAGAACGCTTTTTCAAGGGGCGCGGAATCGATTTCCGCCGTGACGATATAGAGCTCTGGCCCACTGAGTGCCAAATATGCGGCGGCCACGGCAACAGCGGGGTGCGCATTAATCAAAGAGCCGAAACCGGGGTGCCCGGCCTTTATGCCGCCGGCGACGTGGCCTGCGTGCCCAAGCAGCATCTCACCGGGGCCCTGGTCTTTGGCGAGGTAGCGGCCGAGGAAGCGGTGAAATTCATGGCCGCCAACCCGCAAAAAACCTCCCTGGACGACAACCAAGTAAGCCAAACCATGGCGGAACGGGACCGGCGCGCCACTGTCGGCGGGCGGGATATCGAGGTGCGCGATATCGAGTATAAGGTGCGCCGTTTCATCGGCGACTACCTGGTGGGGCTAAAGAATGAGACCAAACTAAGGCGCTGGCTTGATTGGACGGATGTCTTTTGGGAAGAGCTCTTGGAGCAGACGCGCGTTGCCAACGGCCACGAACTATCCAAGGTCTATGAGGTGGAGAATATCCTTCACTGCGCCTCTTTTTCAGCCATCGCCTCCCTTGAACGCAAGGAGAGCCGCTGGGGAACCTCCCACCGCCGGGCGGACTATCCTGAACAAAACGACGCCGAGTGGCTTTGTCATGTGGTTCTCCAGCAGGGAGAGCATCCCCGCGACATCCGGGTCTTCAAGGCCCCCTTGGAAAAACTCAGCCGGGATTAAAGGGAATGACAGAAACGAAACCTATGATCTCCGATCTAAATATCAGGATCGACCCAGACCTTTGCTTTGCCTGCGGCGTTTGCGTGGACCGCTGCATCATGGACAACCTGCGCCTGGCAATGGCCCCCTGCCGCCAGGCCTGCCCCTTGAACCTCAACTGCCAGGGATACGTACGGCTTCTGGCGCAGGGCAAGGGTGAGGAAGCCGCCCGGGAGCTGCGCAAACACACCCCCTTTGGCGGCATCCTGGCCCGTATCTGTTCCAGGCCCTGCGAGGATGTGTGCGAGCGCCAGGCTGCCCAGGGTGACGGAGCGGTCAATATCCGGGCCCTGAAGCGCTATTTGACGGATAGCTATGCAGAGATCTGCTACGCCCCTGGTGAAATAGCGCCGCAAACCGGCCAACAAGCGGGGGTTGTGGGCTCCGGGCCTGCCGGCCTGGCCGCCGCCTATGAGCTGCGCAGCCGTGGCCATGAGGTGACGGTGTTTGAGGCCTTTGACCAGCCAGGCGGCTTTTTGCGCCAGGTCATCCCCGCCTTCCGCATGCCCGCCCAAGAAGTGGACAAAGCGGTGGAGCTCCTGGAGAAGATGGGAGTCGAGTTCCGCACCGGCCAGGCCCTGGGCCGCAACCTGTCTCTGGAAGGTCTGGAGTCTGATTTCGGGGCCGTGGTGGTGGCCATTGGCGCTGGCAAGGCCTTGGAGCTGGGGGTTCCGGGTGAGGATCAAGAGGATGTCGTCTCCGGCCTCGGCCTTTTGTCCCGGGTCCGGCAAGGCGATGCCCCGGACCTAAGGGGCCGCAGGGTGGCGGTCATCGGCGGCGGCAACACGGCGGTGGATTGCGCCATAACCTGCCGCAGGCTGGGGGCGGATCAGGTGACCATGATCTGTCTGGAGGGTCCGGGACAGATGCCGGCCTATGCAGAGGAGCTTAATGACGCCCAAGACGAGGGCGTGAACATGGCCTATGCCTGGGCGGTGCGCTCTCTGGCCCCAGGCTTTAGCGGCATCGAGCTCACCCTGGCCCGCTGCCTGAGCGTTTGGGATAAATCCGGCCGCTTCAGCCCCCAGATAGAAGAAAACGGGCCCCTGCACTCCCTGGAGGCCGACCTGGTGGTCGTGGCCATAGGCCAGGAGGTGGAGACGGAACTGCTGCCTGAGGAGATGCAAGACAAACAAACCGGATTTTTGGCAGGTGCGGCCATCACCCAGCAGTCGCCGGGCCGAAACCGGGTCTTGGTCTGCGGCGACTGCCTGAGCGGCCCTTCCTCGATGGTTCATGCCCTGGCCTCGGGCAAGGAAGCCGCCATCTCCGCCGACCGGCTGCTGCGTGGCCAGGATCAAACCTATAACCGGGACTACTATGAAGTTCAGGGGCTGGTGCCAGAGTACCAAGCCCTTGCCCAAAGGGCGCTGGGCGGACCCAGAACCGAGGCCCCGCGTTTGGAGACTTCCCAACGCGTCCTGGACAAAGAATGGAATCAAACCTTGTCTGCCCAGGCAGCCAAGGCTGAGGCAGAACGCTGTTTATCGTGCGGGCGGGCCTTTGAGTTCAACCAAACCTGCTGGTATTGCCTGCCCTGCGAGATCGAATGTCCGGTGCAGGCCCTGGAGGTAAG
Organism: Desulfarculaceae bacterium; assembly: GCA_050116255.1. Taxonomy (GTDB): domain Bacteria; phylum Desulfobacterota; class Desulfarculia; order Desulfarculales; family Desulfarculaceae; genus JASFOZ01. Next base: position 22,304 of record JASFOZ010000005.1, on the reverse strand, counting down.
GATGCCCTACCAGGTGCGCTGACCCTGGCTGGGCTGATGCTCCAACCGGCAAGGGTCTGATTATGCTTTTTGGAGAGGAGGGAAAATCATGACTGTAAAGAGGCTAATGAAAGTGGCCCTGATTCTGGCCCCGGTTTTATTGCTGGGCCTGGGTGGAAGCGCCCTGGCCAAGTATCCCGACCACCCGGTGGAGCTGGTAGTGGCCTTTCGGGCAGGGGGCTCTTTGGACACCACCTTCAGGGTGTTTTCCACCGCCCTGGGCAAGGAGTTGGGCCAGCCGGTGGTGGTGGCCAACCGCGCCGGCGGCGGCGGGGCAGTGGGCGCCAGTCATTTGAAGTTGGCCAAGCCGGACGGCTATTCTCTGGGGGCCAACGCCAGCCTGGCCTTCACTCTCAGCACCAACATGGGCAAGGTGAATTACGGGGTCAATGACTTCGATTACATAGCCAGCATAGCCCAAACCCAGCCCGCCTTTGTGGCCACTCCTAAAAAGGGCTGGAAGACCTGGCAGGATCTTATCAAGGCGGCAAAGAAAAAGGGCTCTTTGTCTTTTGCCAGCCAGACCCCCTGGGACAAAATGGCCGCCAAGGTCATCGGCAAGAAGGAAAAGGTGTCCTTAGTGGCCGTGCCCACCAAGGGCGGCGGCGAGATGATCCCCGCCCTTCTGGGGGGCCACGTGGACTTCGCCTGGAGCGGCGGCATTCACTACAAGTATGTCAAGGCCGGCAAGATGGTGGTTCTGGCCGCCTGCACCCCGGAGCCTTTGGAGGCCTTCCCCAAGGTCCCCACCCTATTAAAACTGGGTTACGACATTTCCATGGATGTCCCGTTTTTGCTGGTGGCGCCCAAGGGGATTCCGGCTGGGGTGAAAAAGACCCTGGAGCAGGCCGCGCAACGGGCTTTCAAGCATAAAGAGGTGCAGACCCTGATAAAGGACCGACTGCACATGCCCGCGGTTTTCGGCAACTCGGCCCAGATCACCAAAAGGATACTTGATTCCTATAACGCCTACCGGAAGCTGATGGGGAAATAAACTCCATGTCCTCTAGCCAAGGGCGGAGGAGGAGCTTTAGGCAATCCTCCGTCCCCTGGCCAGGGGTCTTACCCCCTTGGCCATTATCTCTTCAGGGGTCAATCCGGTCTGGCGAGATGGGGTTTAGGAATGCAGCGTAGCGATTTTTTCCTATCATTGATTCTGGCTGTCTTCAGCCTGATCATGCTGGTTTGGGTCATTCCCAGCCAGTCGGCGCCTGGTGAGCAATATGGGCTTCCGCCCGCCACCATGCCCATGATCTGCGCTGCCGGCATCCTGGTTTTCTCCCTGATTCTGTTGCTGCAAAACCGGCCCCGCAAATGGGCCCCCAAGGATGAGGACAAGCCGCCGCTGACCTTGAAACCCCTGGCCAGAACAGGCCTCAATTTCGCCATAGCCCTGATCTGCCTGCTGTTCATGAATGTGGCCGGTTTTGTGGCCGGGGGCATCTTCGTGATCGGGGCGGGAATGCTGGCTGCAGGACAGCGCTCACCCCTGATTATCTCCGCTTGCTCCTTGGGGATACCGGTTTTGGCTTATCTCTTATTACGCTATGGGCTCATGGTCTCCTTGCCCTAAACGCCACAGGGATTGCATCCATGGAAACGATTCTGGCCGGTTTCGCAGACGCCTTCACCTGGGGCAATATCGCCTTTTTATTTCTCGGGGTCACCAGCGGCGTCCTGGTGGGAGCGGTGCCCGGCCTGAACGGCCCCATGGCCATTGCCATTGCCATTCCACTTACCTTCTACATGAACCCCTTGGTGGCCATAGCCTTCTTGGTGGGCCTTAACAAGGGCAGCACTTTTGGGGGATCTATATCAGCCATCCTGCTTAACACACCGGGAACCCCGGAGGCTGTGGCCACCACCTTTGACGGCTATCCCCTGGCCCAAAAAGGCAAAGGGCTCAAGGCACTCAAGATGGCGCTTTATGCCTCGGTCAGCGGCGACACCTTCTCCGACCTGGTCCTGATCTTCGTGGCGGCGCCGCTGGCGGGGGTGGCCTTGAAGATGGGGCCGCCGGAGATACTGGCGGTTATTATCTTCGCCTTGGCCTTGATCGCCGCCTTGGAATCGAGCTCGCTGCTGAAAGGGCTTATAGCGGCCTTGCTGGGAGTGCTGGTCAACTGTGTGGGCATAGACCCGGTGTCAGCCTCTCCCCGCCTCACCCTGGGCATTATGGATCTGCAGGCAGGCATACCTTTGGTGGCCGTGGGCATAGGCATGCTGGCCGTGAGCGAAGTATGGAACCAGATGGAGGCCCGGGGAAAGGAATCTGAATCCACGATCAAATTTGACGCCAACCTTGCCAAAGAGGAAAAGCGGATTTCTTTTTCCGAGTACATCAAGGTGGGCAGAACCATCCTGCGCTCCAGCCTGATCGGGACCGCCGTCGGCACCCTGCCCGGTTTGGGGGTCACCATTGCGGCGTTTTTGGGCTATGGCGCGGCCAAACGGGCCAGCAAAAAGCCGGAGGAATTCGGCAAGGGCTCTTTGGAGGGCATCGCCGCGGCCGAGGCCGCCAACAATGCGGTGGTGGGCTCTAATTTGATTCCTCTGTTCGCCTTGGGCATACCGGGCAATGTAGTGGCGGCGCTTCTGATCGGAGCCTTTATAATTCACGGCGTCACCCCCGGACCCATGATGTTCGAGGAGAACGGCCAGCTCATCTACGGCATCTATGCCGCCATGCTGCTGGCCAACCTGATCAACCTGTTCGTCGGCAATCTGGGGCTGAGGATCTTTGCCAAAGCCCTGAGCGCTCCCCGGGACATCGTCTACCCCATCATCATATTCATCTGCATCACCGGGGCCTTAATCACCGAAAACTCGCTGTTTTCGGTCTTTGTCATGCTGCTGTTCGCCGCCCTGGGGTATTTCATGCGCAAATTCCAGTTCAGTTTCGTAAATTTTATAATCGGCTTCGTGCTGGGGCCGATGCTGGAGCTGTCTTTGCAGCAGACCCTGACCATATCGCGCAACAACCCCATGATCATGCTGGAACGCCCCATAGCCCTGGGATTCCTGCTCTTGACCGCCCTTTTCCTTTGGCGGGTAAGCCGCAAAAAGAAAAAAACCGCCTCCTGAAACGTCCAAGGCAAGAGGCTTGCCCGGGGGCCCCTGCCCAATGAAACCTATCAACCGGCAACACGGCACCCTTCCTGAAATAAATTATTAGCCCAAAGAATCTTAAAAGTTAATATGTATATCATATTGATTTATTTATTATAATTAGAAATTGTACTAGTTAACTAATTTTATATTGCAATCGCCAATAGCTCTTGCTATGGTCGGGCTGTGCATGTGATCCCAAAAGAAGCAAACATCCCCCTGGGACCAGGAACTGCCTTATGAGAAAAACCAGAAAAGGCGCCAAACTAAACGAAACCCCGGTGCCCCGTTACTTTCAGCTCCAGATGGATCTGCTTAGAGGGATTGAGGGAGGAAAGTGGGCGCCGGGTGAGGCCATCCCGCCGGAGAGGAAGATCGCCGAACAGTTCGGCGTGAGCCTGGGAACCGTGAACCGGGCCATCATGAACCTGGTAAGCGAGGGCTACCTCTATCGGCTACAGGGCAAAGGCACCTTTGTTTCCGGTACTGACATCCCCTTGAGCAGTGTCCGCTATAACCGGTTCAGGTCTGATTTCAAGAGCGTTGATCTGGCCTTTAAGATCAAATTGCTGGATATCCAAATCGTGGAGGGACAGGAGCAGATCAACCGTTATCTGCGCCTGCGCAAAAATCAAAGGCTCTTTTTACTTAAGAGGGTCTTCTTAACCAAATACGGACCCAGCAATTACAACATCTCCTACTTGCCCTTCAGAATGTTCAGCGGACTGGACGAGCTTCCCTTGGCCCACATGGAGAAGATCACCCTTTACGAGACCATTGAGAAAAAATACGGCCTTCCCACCATCTTTAATCAGGAGATGTTCGGGGTGGCCTTGGCTGATGAGGAAACCGCAGCCGCCCTTGAGGTGCCCCTTGGAAAGCCCCTTCTTAAAATACGTATGATTTCATTTACCTATAAAGACAAGCCCTATGAATACCGCATCAGCTACCTCAATGTAGATGAGCGGGAGATCTTCCGGGAGCTGTGATTTTTATCCCGGCCCGTCCGGATGAGGAGAAGAGATGACGCAGGATTATCCGGTGATCGAAGCTGACCTGGTGATAGCCGGAGGCGGCAGCGCCGGGGCCATGGCAGGCATCCGGGCCAAGGAGGTCTCCCCGGACCTTAAGGTCGTGGTGCTGGAGAAGGGGCATGCCAAGTATTCGGGGTGCATTGCCCGGGGCATGGACGCCCTGAACATCGTGGCGGTCCCCGGAGTCTCCACCCCGGAGCTGTACGTGGAGTCCAACTCCATTGCCTGTGAAGGCATTATGGACGAACCGGTCAACTACCGCATGGCCGAGCGCAGCTGGCCCCTCATGCAAAAGCTCATCGACTGGGGAGTGTGCTTTCCCACCGACGATAACGGCGATTACGACATTCTGCAGGTGCACCCCAAGGGCAAATTCTGCGTGACCATGAAAGAGCCGGAGTTGAAGGCCATCCTGGCCGAGCGCTTGTTACAGGGAGGGGCCAAGGTGCTCAACCGGACCATGGCCATGGAGATCCTGATTGAAGACGGGCGCGTGGCCGGAGTGATCGCCATGAATGTGCGCACCGGCGAAATCATGATTATCCGCACCAAGAGCGTGATCCTGGCGGCGGGAGGGACCGCCCGCTTCGGTCTCCCCGCCAACGGCAACCTCTACGGGGTCTATGATTTTCCGGGCAACACCGGCGACGGCTATATGCTGGCCTACCGGGCGGGCGCCGAGCTGAGCGGCTTTGAATACACCCTCTATTACTACATCACCAAGGACATCAACGCGCCTCTACTCTATATAACCCTCACCCGGGGAGCCCATCTGCTCAACGCCTTTGGCGATCGCCGGGACAAAGAGCACCCCTCCATCAAAAGCATGTGCATGGAGGATTTCTTTGACCATACCGGACCCATGCGCATCAAGATGGATCACCTTCCCGAGGAGAAGATCCGGGAGATCGAGGAGATCCTGTTCACCACCGAGCGTCCGGCCTGCGAACGTTTTCACGCCGGCAGAAACAACGACTTCCGCAGCGGTGAGATCGAGCTCTGGCCCACGGAGGTATACCTCTGCGGCGGGCACGGCATGACCGGCGTGCGCATAAACGAACGCGCCGAAAGCTCGGTCCCGGGCCTGTACGCGGCCGGGGACACCTCGCTCTGCGCCCGGGGCCACCTCTCCGGTGCCTTTGTCTACGGAGAGATCTCAGCCGAAAGCGCGGCTGACTATGCCTCCCAGGTGAAGCTGGCGCCTTTGCATCCCGAACAGGCGGCTGCCTTTGCCCGGAAACGGGCCAACCGCCTGGATCAGGGGAAAAACCCTGTGGCCATCGAGGAGTTCGAATACAAGGTGCGCCGCATCATCAGCGACTACCTGGTGCCGCCCAAAAACGAATACAAGCTTAACCGGGTCCTGTGGTGGATGGACCGCTTCCGCAGCGAGCTGGAGACCATGGTCTATGTGCGCGACCAGCACGATCTCTTCAAAACCTTTGAGGTGGAGAACATCATCGACTGCGCCACCCTTAGCGCGGCCGCCTCTTTGGAGCGCAAGGAAAGCCGCTGGCTGCCCTGGCATTTTCGCAGCGACTTCCCCGAAAAAGACGACGCCAATTGGAAAAAGCACATTGTTCTGACCAAAGGCGAACATTCCGGGGAGGTCAACATTCAACACCAAGACATCGTCAAAATGCCTTAGGCCAGGAGGTCCCCATGCGCAACAACCTGCTCGAAGCCCTGTCCGACAACATCGTCATAGACCGGGACAAGTGCACCTTCTGCGGAATCTGCGTGGAAACCTGCATCCTGGACAACCTGCGCCTGCAGCTCGCCCCCTGCCGGCAGGCCTGCCCCCTGGGGGTGAACGTTCAAGGCTACATCCAACAGTGCCTCCGGGGCGAAGATAGCCAGGCCCGGGAAACCTTGCGCGAGGCCCTGATATTTCCCGAGATCCTGGGCCGCATCTGCCCTGCCCCTTGCGAAGACAAATGCCATCGCGGACAGGTGGAGGGCCAGCCCGTGGCTGCCCGGGCCATCAAGCGCTATCTCTTTGAGGGCCAAAAGCCCGAAGACATCCCGCTGCCGGAGATCGCCGCCAGCACCGGGAAAAAGGCCGTTGTGATCGGCTCCGGCCCTGCCGGGCTCCAGGCCGCCCACGACCTCAGGCGGGCCGGCCACGAGGTGGATGTCTTGGAATCAGAAGACCGGCCCGGGGGCATGCTGCGTTGGGCCATTCCTGAGTTCCGCCTGCCCACAGAAGTGCTGGAACGCGAGCTGACTTTGCTGGAGAAGATGGGAGTCCAATTTAACTGCGGCGTCAAGGTGGGAGAAACGGCCAGTCTGGACCAGCTGCAGGCACAGTACGACGCCGTAGTAATGGCAGCCGGCTGCACCCAGGCACTGCGGCTGGGTGTGCCGGGAGAGGATTTGGACGGCATATACCACGGCCTGGAAGTCTTAAAAGCGGCCAAATATGGCCAGGACTTGGACCTGGGCAAGAGTGTGGCCGTGATCGGCGGCGGCAATGTGGCGGTTGACGCCGCCCAGGTGGCTTTGCGTCTGGGCGCGGAACAGGCGACCGTCATCAGTCTGGAAACCGAGGACGCCTTGCCCGCCTTCCCTGAAGAGGTGTCCGGCGCCCGCGCCGCTGGGGTCAGGTTCGAGCCCGGCTGGGGGCCGGTCCGCCTGCTGGGCCAGGAAGGCAGGATCTGCGCAGTGGAGCTCAAGCGCTGCCTTTCGGTGTTTGACGCCAGGGGCTCCTTTGCGCCCCAATTTGACGCCTGCGTCCTCAAAAACTTGAATGCGGATACGGTGATCGTGGCCATTGGCCAGGAGCGTGAAAATACGCTTTTTCAAGGCTTGACCCAAGTGAACCGCCTTACCCTGCAGGCCGGGAGTTCCAATTTATTCCTGGCCGGCGATTGTTACACCGGGCCCAGCTCGGTGGTGGCGGCCATGGCCGGCGGCCGCCAGGCGGCCGAGTCAATAAACCGCTTCCTGGCCGGCGAGCACCTAAGTTTGGGCAGGTCTTTTCCCGGACCGGTGGAGACTGAGTTTGACATCGATATTTCCAGGGGATCGAGTGATGCCAGAGTGGAGCCGCCCCGGCGGAAGTTCCAAGGTAAGGGCGACTTCCAAGAGCTGGAAGGAGTCCTCAGCCAGGAAGAGGCCAGGCGTGAGGCTGGGCGCTGCTATTCCTGCGGCGCGCCCTTTGGCAAATACCGGACCTGCTGGTTCTGCCTGCCCTGTGAAGTGGAGTGTCCCCATGATGCGCTTTGGGTGGAGATCCCCTACCTCCTGAGGTGAAGCCATGGGGATGCGGACTAAAAGAAGCAGGTTCGATTATGCAGGCTTCTAAATCGGGGCCATATCGAATCGGTTGGCATTAAAAAGAAGATCGTAGTGAATCAGATGAGGGGGGCTGATCAAAATAGGAGCCTGTTCGCTCGAAAAGAGGAATCTAGAAAACCGGGCGCATAGGAAATGTCCATTCATAAGGGGAGGAGAGCAGATGAAAAGAACCTTTTTATTGATTATGAGTTGCCTTATTGCGCTCTGCCTGGGGTCTGGTGCGGCCATGGCCGCCGATTACCCCAAAAAACCCGTAACCGCCTATATACCCCTGCCCGCAGGCGGCACCACGGACGTCTTCGTCCGCACCATTGCCCCTTATATGGAGAAATCCCTGGGCAAAAAACTGATTCTGGTCAACAAACCCGGATCCGGGGGCGCGGTGGCTCTGTCTGCCCTGAACAAGGCCAAGCCCGACGGCTACACCTTCTCCTGGGCCAACTTGCCCACCTTGACCACCATCCCTCAGATGCGGAAGCTTACTTACAACCCAGACGATTTCGTGTATATCGCCTCGCCCATGCATTATGATTACATCCTGTATGTAAAAAAGGATGCCCCCTGGAACACGCTGGCGGAGTTCGTGACCTATGCCCGCAAAAACCCGGGCAAGGTGACCTACGGCACCCCTGGCCTGGGGACCACCAACCATCTGGGCGTGGCCTGGTTGGCCAACAAGGAAAAGGTCAAGATGCGGCCGGTTCCCTTTAAGGGCAACCCCAAATCAGTGGCAGCGGTGCTGGGTGGACACGTCTCCGCCTGTAACACCTCCACCACAGCGTCGGTGTCAGCCTACAAGGCAGGCAAAATTAAGCCTCTGGCCATTCTGAGCGCCACCCGCATTCCCCTGACCCCTGATACCAAGACCCTTAAAGAGATGGGCTACGATTTCTTCCAATACTCCTGCCTGGGAGCTGTCTTCCCCAAGGGCACTCCGGAGGCCATGCGTAAGAAGCTGGAACAAGCCATAAAGTATGCAGTTGATCAGCCGGCCGTTCAGAAAAAAGCCAAAGAGGAACTCTTTGTGAGCATCGATTTCCTGGGAGGCAAAGACTATCTGAAGCGGCGCAACCAATACTATAAGATCTGGGGCGACATTCTTAAGGAAGTGGGCCTGAAAAAATTCTAGCTGGGAACGGAACTGCCGGTGGGATGAAGTCATTTTCCCGAGGCAAGACCCTGCCGGCGGTTCCGCATAGCAAAGGCAAGCCGGTTGCAGGGGCCGCTGAGACGACCCCGGAAAACCAATCACCGAGGTGTGGCCATGAATTCTCGCACTGAACTTGGCATCTCTTGCGGGCTGATCATCTTTTGCCTGATCAACTACCTGTTTATCATCCCCATTGAGGTAAAAGCCGAAGGCTCCTCCACCACCTATCCCTTCCTGATAAACACCATGCTGCTCATCTTCGCCTTGGCCTACGGGGTGGAGTCTGTCCTGAAGCTGCGTAAAGAGGCGCCTGTTGCCAGGCAGAAAAAGGAAAAAGGCTTTGTCGAACAATATGGCCGCACCGTCTTGCTTATCTTGTTGACCGGCCTTTGGGTGGTGGCCATGGAAAGCGCCGGTTTTATTCTTTCCACGGTTATATTCCTTATGATTGCTGCACGCATCTTCGGCACACGTTCATGGGGTAAAACCTTGGCCTTAAGCCTGATCATGCCCTTTTTGTTTTACGGAGTGTTTCGCGGCCTCAACTCCCTTCTTCCCGAGGGCCCGGTGGAGTCGTTGTTGAGCGGTTTACTGGGTTGAAAATCATTTAAGTGGAGCCATCCCTTGGAGAATCATGATGGGCGATATATTAGGTAACCTCTGGCAGGGGGCTCAATACGCAGCCTCGCTGGTAAACATACTGGCCATTATTATCGGCTATATCATCGGAGTAGTGGCCGGAGCCATCCCCGGGGTTATGGCGGTGACGGCCATGGTCCTAATACTGCCTTTCACCTTCACCCTGGACCCGCTTTTCGCCATCGCCATGCTTATGGGCACCTACAAGGGCGGGGCTTACGCCGGGTCCATCACCGCCACCCTGGTGAACATCCCCGGAACTCCGGAGGCTGCGGCCACGGCCTTGGACAGCTATCCCATGAGTCAGGCAGGTGAACAGCAAAGGGCCTTGGAGTTGGCCCTCTGGGCCTCGGTCATCGGAGGCACCATCAGCAACTTTCTGCTTATCTTCACCGCCCCTCCTTTGGCCGAAGTGGCCTTGCGCCTAGGTCCGGCCGAGATAGCCTCCCTGATCCTGTTTTCCCTTACTGCGGTCATTACCCTGTTGGGCGACAGCAGGATGGATATGTGGAAGGGCTTTATCTCCATAACCATGGGCCTGATGCTGGCCATAGTGGGGCTGGATAATATGTCCGCCACCAGGCGCTATGTCTTTGGCTTTGAGGAATTGGATAACGGGGTGCCCTTTGTTCTGACCATCATCGCCCTCTTGGCGCTGTCAGAGGTATTCATCCAATCAGAAAGGGTGGCCAACCTGCGTATCAACCGGGGATTCCAGGGGCTGAAGATGATTTCCTACTCCTGGAAACAACGCTGGCTGGACTTCAAGCTATGCCTCAAGGATTTGGTGCGCTCATCGTTTGTGGGCTCTTTGCTGGGGGCTTTGCCCGGAATCGGCGCCACCACGGCTGCCTTTGTCTGCTATGGGGAGGCCCGCCGCTCGGCCAAAGACAACTCCAAATTCGGCAAGGGCGATCCCCGGGGCATAGCCGCCCCTGAAGCGGGCAACAACGCCGTAGCCGCTTCATCCCTGATTCCCCTGGTCACTCTTGGGATTCCGGGCAGCGTGGCCGCTGCGGTTATGTACGGCGCCTTTATGATACAGGGCATGATCCCCGGTCCCATGCTCATGCAAGAGCGCCCGGAGGTGATTTACGGCCTGTTTGTGCTGCTTATCATGACCGACTTCATCGGCGCGTTCGCCGTGGCCCTTCCCTTCATCTCTTTGTGCAGGCGCCTTTTCCGTAAATTGGATTTTTCCTTATTCTTCCCTGGAGTAATGGTCTGCTGCGTGGTTGGAGTTTATTCCGAAGACTTCAACGTATTCCATCTGAGGCTGTTCTTGGTGCTGGGCTGTCTGGGATACCTGATGCGCAAGACCGGTTTCAGCATACCGCCTTTCATACTGGCCTTCATCCTGGGGCCGATCCTGGAGAGGAACACCCGCACCGCCCTGCTGCTCTCCGAGGGGAGTCCCATGATCTTTATAACCAGCCCGGTGGCGGCCATACTGCTGGCCCTGGCCTTGGCTTCCTTTGTTTGGGCGCTTTGGCGCAAAGCCAAGGCCGGAAAGTCTAACTTGGCCGTGCCCGAGGAGTTCAAGCACTGAACCGGCGCTGACAGCGATCAAGGGCTTATCGCTAACGCACCCGCTAAAGGAGCCAAGGTTCCGGCTCGCTCCGCATCAACAACCTTAATCGTTTTCGGACCTATTGGTAGGAACCAAAGTCCTGGACCGCCTTGGTTAGGGCATAGACCTTGGCAGGGGGGGATGTGGCCGGGAGCCCGCAGCCGGTGCTCAAGATGAATCCACCCGGCGCCTTTTTGCCTTTTGCAATGGTCTGCCCGGCCTTTTCATATATATCCGGCAGGCTTCCGGTGTGTATCAGGGTGGGCTCTATATTGCCGTAAATAATGTCATGGGGAAAAAGCTCAGCCGCCCTTTCCAGGTCCACCTCGTGCCCGAAGCTGAGCACTGCCGGGTGAGGCCAGGGCTGGGCCTCGGCCAAGGCGGGGAGGTTTAAGTTCTGGTCCCCGCAGACATGAAAGCCGAACCTCTTCACGCCCAACTCCTGGAGCTTTTCGTGATAGCGCAGGTGATAAGGCAAAGCGAATTTCTGGAAAATCTTGGGGGAAACCAACTGATTCGATTCGCTGGGCGAACTCATCCAGACAAAGGTACGGTCGGGGCCGAACTCTTCGACCCATACCTTTATTACGTTGATTATATGGTCCAGGGACAACTCCATCATGCGGTGGCACAAGGACTGATCCCGGTAAAGCCACTTGGCAAAACTGTCCAGGCCGCTCAGATTGGCGGCAAAGGTAAAGGGCGAACGTGAGAAGAAGGTGGCAGGCAAGTCCTTGTCAGCCTGGAGGCGGGCATAGGCCAAGGCCTCGGGTATGCGGCCCGCCTTTCGGGGATCAGGGAGTGTCAACTTGTCCAGGTCCTGGGCGGAATCCATGGGATGGCTCTTGACCACCAGGGCGCCCTCATAAGGCCCCTCAGGCATCCGCACCTCACCACCGAAGTCGGAAACCGCGGTAATCGAATGCACGCAGTATTGAAGATATAATTCCCATCCATACATCTGGAAGGTCCAGAGCATGGCCTCAAAGGCCTTTTCCGGATCTTGATAGGCGTCACTCACCTTGTAGCCCGCATTTACGGTATTGAAGGCGTTGCTCAGGGCGTGCAGGCCCACCCGGTCCGGACGTTCGCCCCGGTACAGACTCTCCAGGCGCTCACGGCTGCTCATCGCTTCTGGGGGGCTTGGACTCAAATTCAACCTCCACTTTTCAGGGCGAGGCCCAAAAGTTCACCCAGGTCCCAGACCCGCAGGCCCAGCTCTTGTTCATGCCGGGCCAGGTTGATCAGGCAAATGGGGCAAGTGACCAAAACCTGGCTGCCTTCCCGGCTCAGCTCCTCGGCCCGCAGGCGGGACACCTGCTCAGTCAAATCGGCAAAGGCATATTCAATAGGCCCGCCGCAACACGCGGTATTTTCGCGGCTGTTCTCCGGCTCGCGAATTTCAACGCCCAAAGCCGCCGCCACTTCCCGAAGCTGACGGTCCAAACCCAGCTCCCGCACCAAAACGCAGGAGTCATGGACCACCAATTCCTGCATTGGCAAAGGCTGGGCCGCAGCGGAGAGCCGTTCTTTCTCCTGGACCAGGATATCCAGATAGTGGCTCACTGCCAGGTCGCAGCCGGACAGGTACTGGGGATAGACTTGTTGCAGCATATAGGCGCTGTGGGGGTCCACGGTAATGATGTTGGCGGCGTCAGCGGTTTTTAAGATCTGCTCCACTTTTTGGGCATGGGGACCCACCTGGTCCTCGAGTCCCAGATCGTGCATGAGCGCGCCGGTATAGGGCTCCTGCTCGTACAGATACCAAGGATCGCGGCCCACTGCCGTCAAGGCCCGGGCAATGCCGCACAGGGCGTCTTTCCCCCGCCCGGCGATAGTCTTTTGTTTTCCGGCCAGACTGCGTACGATTCTTTCCCCGGCCAAACGGTTGCCAATGTCCATCACCTTGGCGGCGCCTGGCAGAGAAAGCCAAGAGCGCGCCTTTTCGCTAAGCCGGGCGGCCTCCATGGCGTAAGGCAGCATCTGGTACATCCTGGCCGTAAACAAAAGATCGCTTCCCTGACGGGCCAGGCCAAGCTCTTGGGCCCACTCGGTCCAGTAAACTTCTTTGAATCCCAGAGGATCGCCTTGGGCCGCCAGATTGACGCCCAAGGTGGAAAGGATCTGGGAAACCTGGTTGAGGGATTTAGGTATCACGGCCGCCTCCCTTGAGGTACTGGGGAGCCAAGTGCATGCGGCCCAGCTGGATCACTCGGCATATGTCAATGTTCTGGCCCTTGCTTTTGCAGACGTTTTCGCAGCGCTTACAAAGCAGGCAGGAATATAGGGCATAGGTCAGGCCGTCATCCACCTCCAGCATGCCATTCAAAAGGTGCCTTATGATCTGAATCCTGCCAAAAGAGGAAAACGCCTCCACCCCCTCGCTCACCTGGTAAGTGGGGCAAACATCCACGCAAAAGCGGCAGGCCCGGCACTTGGCCAGCTCTTTGCGCAGGGTTTCTTCACGGTCCTGGGCATTCATCATAACCACCCCTCCAGATTCCCCCGGTTGAGAATGTTGTTGGGGTCCAGGGCCTTTTTGAGATTCAATAGAACCTGGTAGTAGGCAGGCTGATATCTGGTTTTTAAAAATTCGACGCGTTGGGCGGTGAGGCCCCACTCGCCTCCACAGCCGCCATATTTGACGTTGATGGCCTCGGATTTCCGGCGCACCTCCAGCACGATGGCCTTTTTGGTATCGCTGGGAATGTCCTTGGTGGGTATGAAGGCGTAACCGTGAATGGTGGGCGCCCCGATATGGCCGAAGGAGATGAACTGGGCCCCGGGATAGCTCTCCAGGTTGAGGATGAAATCCTTGGTGTCGGCAAAGGCATCCAGCAGCTTGTCCACTCTGGGCGTGACCTCGCTGCCAAAGGTGGAGCCCTGGCGATACACGTAATTGCCGGCCTCAGCCCGGGACCCCCAGACCTTATCCCATTCCGGGCCCGATTCCAGAATCTTGGCCTCCAGGGGATTATGCTCCTGCAAAAGGCCTAAAAGCGCCTCGGCCTTTTCCCGGCAGCCGGCCTTGCTGTTGCCGTGCATGGTTATTACGGCCACAGCGCCAACCGGCGGCGGCAAAGACACCGCCTCAAATCCGATACGCGCCGAGGTTTCGTCCAGGTACTCGAAAAACATGGGCGGCGGCAGCCCGCGCCGGTACATCTCCATCACCACGGCCAAGATGTCCTCGGTCTGGGAAAAGTTGGCCACCAGGTTCACGGTCTGCGGAATCCGCACCATACGCATCCGCAACTTGGTTATCACCCCATAGAGGCCCTCAGACCCCACCATGAATTTGGTCAGCTCGATGCCTGCCGGCTTGCGCTGTGATTCAGTGCCGGTCTCGATAATCTCGCCGGTGGGCAGAACCACCTCCAGGCCCAGCACATAGTCGCCGGGCTTGCCCAGAGCGGCATCCACGCCATGAGCGCTGGTGTTGACCGCAACCGCTCCGCCGATGGTGGCAATAAGTTCGCTGCCCGGGAAAACCGGCAGCAAGGCCTTATGCGGGGCCAAGGCCTTGCGCAGTTTGGCCAGGTGTACGCCGGCCCCGGTCTCGAAGTAGCCTCTTTCAGGATGGATGCTTATATCCTGTAAGCGGGCGGTGTCCAAAACGATGCAGTTGGTCTTGGGCCGGGCCAGTCCCACCAGCGAGGTTCCCGAGCCGTGGGTATGAACCGGCAGGCTCTGCTTATTGGCGTATTGCAACACCTCAGAGATTTCTTTGGTATCCGCCGGCCTCACCACGGCATAGGGCAGGTTTTGCTTTTCCAGCTCATAGGGCATCACATCCTTGGCGTAGATCACGGTGGTGGGTTTGTCTGTGAACACATATTTCTCACCCACAATGCGGGCGAGGTCTTTAGCCAGTTTCTTTATATTGAGCGCCATATTCCTACAGCCTGCGTCTGTTGCCTTTGCTCATGCCTTGAATCCCATCGGATGGTTACGGCATAGACGGCTTAATAGTTGTATTTATAAAGCAGCCATCAGCTCCTAAAGAGGGCTATCCTCCATGCCGGAGTTGATGGCGGTTCGAGTCAAGTTGATCAAATGTCTGTTGCCCGGATCCCATAGCGGCACGTCTTACTTGCAGAGCAATCTCAACAGGCCGGAGATATCCGGGCAGTTCTCCAAATCCTGGATCATGGCCAGGAGTTCGTCCACTTGCGCGGCGGGCAAAGGTACACCGCTGTATTGCAGGCACTTATGGAATTTCTCCCGGCACAGGTCCAGGGTCATGGGCTTGGCCGGGTTGCCCAAGGGCGCCTCCACCTTGGTCTGCAAAACCTCGCCGCCAGCCAGACGGGCGCTCATTTTGGCCTTCATCAGATCTTTGGCCGGCAGATCAGGGTCAACGCTCACATTAACCTTGGCCGCCAAATCCAGAACCCCGGAGTCTTTGATGGCGGCCTCTTCAAAGTCGGACAAGAAAATATCCCCCCGCAGCAAGGCCGCAGCCACGGTGTAAGGAATGCTGAACTGGGCGTCAACCTGGGGATTTTCTCCCACTGTAAACGGCTTGCCCACCATATCCTTCACCATCTGGGAGGCGCTCACTTCAATAGCCTCGATTTGGTTTAAGCGGTCAGAAAGGCTGTCGCACAGCATCAACGCCCCATCAATGGCGGAATGCGTCATGCGGCAGCAAGGATAGGGCTTTATGCTAAGCTGGTTGATCTGGAGATCCTCGCCCAAGCCTTCCAAAACCGGGGCGGGATCGTATTGATCCCTCTCATACAAACGGTAATAACCGTAGGTCCCTTCCAAGAAATCCCGGCTGCCGCTGATTCCACCCTGGGCCAGATAGGCGGAGATGACGCCGGCCTGGGCTGCGAGTCCAGGCTGCATCCGCTTGATCAGGCGGCCCTCGATCAGGCCCTGGGCATTGCCGGCGCACTGGGCATAGACTATACCCAAGGCGTCGTGCAGTTGCTGGCGGTCCAAGCCCAGCATCTTGGCCACCGCAGTCGCTGCCCCAAAAGAACCGCAGGTGGCGCTTCGTATCCAGGAAAGCGGCGTGTTAATAGCCAGGCTCACCCGGCAGATAATCTCCGTTCCCAGCACCAGCGCGGTAATCAGGCTTTTCCCGTCCACGCCCCCTTGGGCCTCGGCTGTGGCCAGGGTGGCTGGCAGTAACGACACCATGCAGTGCAGGGCCGAGACGTCCAAGGTGTCGTCAAAATCCAGGGCATGCATCATGGTGCCGTTGGCCAGGGCGGCCAGGGGTGGGGCCAGGCGCCTGCCGTCCACCAGGAGAGTGGAAGGGCCGGTCCCGCCCCATTGGGTGAACTGATCCACCACCTCTTGGCAGCCCGGCGCCCTGCTGCCGGGCAAACCCACGCCCAGGGTGTCCATAACCAGTAGCTTGCAATAATCCACTGCCTGTGGGGTCAGGTCAGCGAACTCCACCGAATCCACGAAGTCCAATAGCTTGGCGGCCAGATCAGGGGTCTTGCCGTTTTGGCTGAGGCTCATGCTATTCCTGCCTGTAAGGTTTAGATTCTGCGAAATTCCTGTAAAAAGGCCCGGGCATATTCCACGATCATCTCCAGCAACTTACGGCCCTTTTCCGCTGTGGCCGCACTGGGGTCGCCCAGGACGCCGGTATCGGTGACATCCCTTATATTCTGATACACGGTCTGCACCGCGCCTCTGAAGCCGGCGTCGCCCAGGGAGTTTTTGGGATCAAAGTCCGAGCCTTTGATCGGCTTGACCTGATCCGTACGTATCCGGCCTTCTACCACCGTTTCCGGCCGCAGGGCCAGCATCAGTGAGGTCATGATCTCCCCGGCGTGGGTGAATCGCCCTTCTGCTATCAGGTCTTTACCGGCAATGAGGTCATTGACCAACTTCCATATATTGAGCATGCCCACCTTGACGCCGTGGTCTAGTATCAGGGTGTGGGCGGCGGTTTCAATGGCAGCGTTATTGCCCTTGTGTGCATTCAAAAATACAATACGGCTGACGCTGTGCTTTACTAGGCTTCGGCAATAATCCAAAAGCAGCCGTACCAGGGTGTCCTGCTCCAAGGTGATGGTGCCGGGATAGGGCGTGAACCACTTGGAATAGCCCACTGGAATCCCGGGGCCGATCACAATACCCTCTTGCCCCTCCAGTTCCCGGGCCACCCCCTGGGCGGCAATGGTATCCACACCCAGAGGCAGGTGGGGGCCCTCCAGCTCAACCGAGCCCATGGGTATGACAACCACCGTATCCGGGCTCACCGCATCCTGGAACTCTTGCCAGGTCATGTCCGCCAAAAAGGTCTTGGTCATGGTTGGCACCTTCTCATTTATTTCCTGATGCAGATCCGGCCGCGTGCTTCCGCCCCCACAACGATGTCAACGACTCCACAGCCGAGGGGGACCTCAGGCAGTAGAGAACCACCACTATGGCGGCGCCGACCAAATCACTGGCCCAGCCCGGATAGATTAACATCCCGCTGCCCACAAACATGGCCAGCCTGAGCAGGATGGGCAGTTTGCCGTTGAGATAGTTCTGGGCGGCAAAGGCCAAGGCCAGAACCCCCAAGAAGGCGGTGCCGCAGACCTGGATGATCTGGCCCCAGTTGCCCACCAGCAACAGGGCGTTATTATAGACAAACATATAAGGGATAATAAAGATCACCAGAGCCAGGCGGCAGGCGGTCAAGGCGGTGCGCATCATGGGCGCGCCCGAGATTCCGGCGGCCACAAAGGCATCCGGCGCCATGGGCGGAGTTATGCCCGCAATGGTGGCGAAATAGAACACAAAAAGGTGGGCGGCCAAGGGATACACCCCCAGCTTGATCAGGGCCGGCACCACCAGGATTGCCAATACGATGTAGGCGGCCACCGGAGGTACGCCCATGCCCAAAATGATCGAGGCTATCATGGTCAAAAACAGCAAAAAGAGCAGGTTGCCGCCGGACATCTCGATCAGGATGCTGGACATCATCAGGCCCAGGCCGGTTAGGGTGATCATGCCCAACACTACTCCACCCAGGGAGAGAATGGCCACCACGGGTAGGGCGGTCAAGGCGCCGTTTTGCAGGCCTTTTATAACTTTTCGCGGGTGCATGACTCGTTTGGGCCCGCCCAAGATTGTGCAAAGCGGCACCGCGATGGTGGCCCAAAAGGCCGCCCGGGTGACCGAAACCTTGGAATAGGCCAGGAAAAAGATGAGAACGAAGATGGGCACCAGGAAAAACCAGCCTTCTTTCAAAGTCGTCTTCAGCTTGGGCAGATCTTCTTTAGGCAGGCCCTTCATCCCCATTTTCTGGGCCTCTATGTCTATCATGAGGAACAGGCCGGTGTAATAGAGCAAAGCGGAAAGTCCGGCCGCTTTCATGATGGTGATATAGTTGACCCCCAAAATCTCCATGATCACAAAGACGGCGCTGCCCATGATGGGCGGCATCAAAAGCCCTCCGGCGCTGGCGACCGTCTCCACCGAGCCTGCGAAAGTTGGGTTGTAGCCGGTCCGCTTCATCAAAGGGATGGTGATCTGCCCGGTGCCGGCCACATTGGCGGTCCCGCTTCCCGATAGCATGCCAAACAAAGAACTGGCCACCACCGCTATCTTGGCCGGCCCCCCTCGCACATGGCCAAAGATGCTGAAGGAAAGGTTGATAAAAAACTCTCCCCCTCCGGCCTCACGCAACATGGCCCCGAACAGAATAAACAAGAATATGTACGTGGCCGATATGCCGGACAGCATTCCGAAAACACCTTCAGTGGTGATGAACATGCTGTCCACCAACCTCTCAAAAGGATAATTCTTATGGGCCAGGATGCCAGGCAGCCACTCGCCGAAGCGGGCGTAGACCATGGAGGTAATGGCAATCAGGGGAAAGATCCAGCCCAGAGTTCGCCGAGAAGCCTCCACGCAAAGAATTAGGAAGATGGTACCCAACACAATTTCGTATACCGGCGGCGCCAAACCCATGTGGCCCACCTTGGTAAACCAGGTGCAGAGTACGTAGATCCCCAGTCCCAAAACCAAGCCGGCCAGCAAATAGCCGTCCCAGGTTATTTTTTTCAGCTTGCGCTGTTTCCAGTCGTATAAAAGAAATATCATCACCAGAGCGAAGGTGACGTGTGTGACCCTCTGGTTCATGGCCGTAAGCTGAAATACCCCGGTATAGAGATGGAACAGGCTCATCGCGATGGCAATGAGGCGTATGAGCATAGGAATCTGGGGTTTTGGCTGGTCATCAGCAGCGGTTTGCACTAAGGCCATTGCTATATATCCTCAATTGCCCCCTGCCCTAAGGCGGCAAGGGGTTTAGCGTGAATCTCACCGCGCCGGATTTAAAGCCTAACCCGCCCTCCGCTGCAGTTGCGAAGGGCGGGCGAGTCCGGCTCAACGTAAATATTGTTTCCTTTTATCCCAGAAGCCGATCTCTTTGTAATACTTGATAGCACCAGCATGGAATCCCACGGGAACGCCGTCGGTTCCCCGGAAGGCATTCTCGGGAATGTACATCTTGGCCATGGGGTGAATGGCGTCCTTGGCCTCCTTATTTCCGTAAACCGACTTGAGAATCTTGTAAACCAGATCCTCGGGCAAATCAGCCCGGCATAGCCACATCTGGGGCAGAGTATAAGTGTGCACATCCTTATCAATGCCGGGATACATGCCGGCCTTGAAAGTCAGGGGAACCACATTGCTGAATTTGGCCCTAAGCTTCTTGAGAGCGGCCGGCTCTATATTCAGGATGCGGATGGGGATATCTCGGGCCAGTTCCATAACTGCGGCTATGGGTGCGCCGGCGGCTATGATTCCAGCGTCGATGGTGTTGTCCCTGATCCCCCGGGCGATCTCGTGAAAAGCGATGTGTTTGGCGTTGAAGTCCTTAAAGGTCAGCCCCCAACCAGTCTCAAGGTGTTTCTTGGAGTATATGTTCAAGGTGGCGCTTCCCGCCGGCCCCACGCCGATGGTCTTGCCCTTGAAGTCGTTGACTGACTTGATAGCCGAATCTTTGCGTACGATCCAGTGGGTGTCACTGGTATGCCCTACCGCGACCAAACGTACCTTGTCCACCTTCATGCCCTGCTTTTTTAGGTCAGCCAGGGTGCCCATGCAGGCCAGCCCCATATCGAGGACGCCTCGGATGAGCAACCGGGCATTTTCAGTGGAAGCGGCGGTGGACTCGGCCGTTACCCGAATGCCTGGAACATTCTTGTTGATGATGGCGGCAAATCCGGCCCCGATGAAATAGTAAGTCCCAGCCGGGGAGCCGGTGCCGAAAGACATAAACTTCATGGCCCGGGCCGGAGCCGGTGCGGCCACGGTGAAGGTGAGGATCAAAATGCCAATGCCCAAGAGGGCAATCATTTTGTTTTTGACTGACATAGTTTCCTTCCTTTCAGGCAAGATTACGCCAGGTCAGGCGAACATCGGTCTTAATGAGCCTGAGCATCTTTAAACTCCCTAATATTTAGTCTGTGGGCAGCTCCTTGACCGATATGGTCACCTCGGTGGGCATTTTGCTGTAGTACATGGGAAAGGTGCGGGCCAAAACCTCACCCGGCGCGATGGACTTCTTCTTGCGGGGATAGAAGCCTCCGCCAGCCACACCGTCGGGCAGCCAGATATTCACCCGGTAACGCTTGGGCGTCTTGGCCACGTTTTTAAGCTCCACCATCACATGCAGCCTGCTCTTACCTTTGTAATCTTTGATGGCGTAATCCACCTTGGTCACCTCAGCTGTCTTTACTACCTCCAGCTTCGGCTTTGGGGTGTTTGCGGCGATGGCTGCCGCCCCTCCCCAACCAAGGACCGTCATCAAAACGAAACCCAAAAGCCCGAAAATGAATTTGTGGTTTTTCACCATGCTCAACCTCCCCTCCTTATGGGCCAAAGAAACCTAAGGGATTAAATCCCGCTATATCCCCCCAATTACTGTATTTACTGGTATTATTGGGCTATTAAATCTAAAAAAATCCTAGCGCAAATACCTGAGTCTGGTGTCCACCTTCTCTCCGCTCTTGGGGATGACTTTGGCATAAACTTCATAGGTCTTCAGTAGATGATCCCTGGTCTTTTCATAAGCGCCATCAGGATTCTGGCTTACTATCTCGTGTAGTATTTCCCGGTGCTCTCCTATGAGCTTCATGACAGTCTTTCGGTTCAGGCTTTTTTCGGTCCTCTCAATTATCAGCGCTGAAAAGGCCTGGGTGATGGATTCAAGAATAAACAGGATGAGGGGATTACGGGCAATGCGCGCCACCTCCAGATGAAAGCCCACATTAATAAGCCGCGCTTTTTTAAATGAAGACCCGACTTGCTCCTCAGCCCGGTCGAGCAGATCGGCAAGCCGATTTATATCGTCCTGATCCCGGTACATGGCGGCGTTGCGAGTCAAGTCCGGCTCCAGCAACAAACGGGCCTCGATCAAATGGGCGAAATTAACCCGGCCCATCTGAACCAGGTGTTTGAAGCTTTCCGTTATCGGCTCCGGATTGGGCTCAGACACATAGGCGCCGCCGTTTACTCCCCTTTTGGTAGTGATCAATCCCATTTCCTGGAGGCTTCTCAAGGCATCACGCACCGTGACCCTGCTCACCTCGAACTGGTCCATCAACTCCCTCTCCGCCGGGAGTTTATCTCCGGGTTTGTAAGCGCCGGATGTTATGGAGGCTTTAATCTGGTTTTTTACTTCTTGGGATAGCGACGGCTTTTTTAAGGATTTGAACTGCGACATTCACAAACCTAGCCAGCAGATTGATAATATGTCATACCTTATACCATTAGACATCATCTAGTCAACTGTTTACTTTGCACGCCAGGACAAAGCCAGATAAAGACCGGCAAGCAAAGATTTTTGTTATCAGATCTTCCATAGACGCAGCCCTCAAACCAAAAAAGGGTAAGATTTTCACAACTATTGCCAGCTGCATAATCCTTTGACTGAAAACCACCTTACTAATTGTGCAGAGAAGAGCTACAATCGTGAAGCTTAATATTGGACAAAGGACCATACTTTCAACCTGAGTGAAGATGCTTGCTGATGACTGAGAAAAACAGCAGACCTGATTTGCCACCTCAACCGGCATGCCGGGTGGGAGAAGAGATTCCCCGGCCGGGGCTGGAGTGCTTGCCCGAGGAAAAGAAGCTCCTGCAGGCATTATTGGACGACATCCCCAGTCCCGGCCTGATTGTGGAGAGGATCGCCTGGGGCGGGCGCTTCGTGGCGGTCCAGACCCCTGCACAGGTGGGCCTGGCCTCTGCTCTGGGGGCTGCGCCCAGTGTGGATGAGCAGACGATGCTAGACGATCTTACTGGCAGGAGCCTAAGCCGCGCCGCCGGCCTGCTCTTGGCGGACAGCCCCTTTCTGGCCAGCGTGGGCCTGGCAGCCCTGAATGCCGCCTTCCCCCACCCTCGAGAGGGCCTTGATTTAAGCGCAGGCGATATGCTGGTCAAGCTCTGCCAAGGACGCCGGGTGGTGGTGGTGGGAGATTTCCCCTTTACCAGG